>NZ_JBQTCY010000018.1:0-86693 GCF_052663225.1 Niallia sp. 03133 | reverse complement strand
AATAGGATAAAAAAAAGAAGGGGAAAAAAATCTTATTTTTTTTACAAAACATACTTGACTGATAGGAATAATAAGAATATAATCATCATAATTTAATAGCCAATAAAACAGCAGCATTTATATGCTACGGCTAATTAAACTGACCGTACAAACGGAGGTTTCTTTTATTTCTAAATAAAGGAAACCTTTTTTGTATCTAAATTTTAAAAATTTAATTTTTTAACGAAGGAAGGAGTATGAAAAAATTAAAGTGACTACATAACTTCATTAGCTTAGAGAAAGGAAGAGATGGATGGAGTTTACTGGATTTATTGGATGGATTTATCGATGTTGTCGTTGGATAACAAGCTTAATCTATCTAAATTTTCTTTGGCTGGTTTTTACAGCTTTGGGACTTATACTGTTTGGTTTTTTCCCTGCAACAGCTGCATTATTTGAAACATTACGCAGAGCCGTTAGAGAAGGATTTCGTTTTCCTATTACTCGCACGTTTTTCTCTTTCTATCGTTCTAGCTTTTGGAAAGTAAACATTATTGGTGTATGTATTATTTTTACTAGTAGTTTAATAAGTTTTTATCTTTGGTTATTTTTTTCTCAGGAATCAAGCCTGCTTCAGGTGATGGGCTTTGTTGGTTTATTTGTCTATCTATTAGTTTTGCTTTATCTATTCCCAGTATATTCTCATTATGAATTGAGTTTATTGGATTATTTAAGATATTCAATAAGTATTGCTTTATTGAATTGGTCGTGGGGAGTAGTTATGATGATAGGTCTGGCAATAGAGGGAATACTATTCATGGAATTTCCTCCTCTAATGTTGTTTTTTGGGGGAAGTGTATCTGCTTTATTGTTGACGAGTATTTCTTTAAGGGTTTTCCGAAAAATGGAGAAGAAGAAAGAAGAAGTAAATGGAAAATTTTTTACTATAATAAATTGATTTAATGAATTAATTAATTTATTTAAGAGAGGAAGTTTCAGAATGAAGAAAAAGGGATTTATAGTAGTTTTATTCACGATTGTTATTGCATTGTTGTTATCAGCCTGCTCTAATGTGCAAAATAATGCGGAGAAGAGTAAAGGGAAGCCTGTTGTGATTGAGTTTGCTGCTGGTAAGGATGCTTCAGGAGATTTAGAAAAGCAAATTGCTCGTTTTAATACTGAGCATAAAGATATCCAAGTCAAATATATTGAGATGCCACAAGTTCCAAATGATCAGTTTACCCGTTATTCGACTTGGTTTAACAGTAAAAGCCAAACGCCAGATTTATTAATGACGGATGTTACTTGGCCATCTATGTTTGCTTCTGCTGGATGGATTGCTCCCATTGATAAATATGTTGATAAAGATTATTTGAAGCGATTTTGGCCAGCCGCTGTTGATGTAGCAAATGTAGATGGCAAACAGTACGGAATTCAAGGCTGGCTTGATTTAGGAATGGTGTATTACCGTAAGGATCTATTAGAAAAATATAATCTGCCAGTTCCAAAAACTTGGTCTGAATTAGAGAGTGTTTCTAAAGAGATTTTAGCAAAGGAAAAGCAAAAACAGCTTGCTGGATATGTTTTTCAAGGAGCAAAAATAGAAGGAGCAACGATAAATTGGCTAGAGTTTCTTTGGGGACTAAATGGTGATATCTATGATGAGAAAGGCAAAGTAAAGGTAGATTCAAGCAAAGGCATTGAGGCATTAACGACAATGCGCAGCTTAATTGATGAGAAAGTATCGCCAGCTAGTGTCAGTACATCTAATCCCAATGATAACTTTATTACATTTAGCAGCGGAAATGCTATATTCATGAGAAATTGGCCAGGATCCTATGCAAATTTAAAGGGGACTAAAGTGGATGGAAAGTTTGGTGTTACATATATACCATCTTCAGAAGGCGGAGAAAGCCATTCGGCTACAGGAGGATGGGTATATTCCATTAATAATAATTCAGAGCATAAAAAAGAAGCATGGGAAGTAATGAAATATTTCTTAAGTGATGAAGAGCAAAAATCGATGGCTATCAATACAAGCAAAATCCCATCTGTTAAAAAAGTATTTGAGGATAAAGAAGTAAGCGAAGCGCAGCCGTTATTCTCTATTCTTCCACCATTTCTTGAAAATGCAAAGAGCCGTCCTGTCTTAAGAGGGTACGATGCGTTTAGTTTAAGTGTACAAACACAAGTAAACCTTGTTCTTTCTGGTCAAAAGGATCCAGCAAAAGGACTGCAGGATGCCCAAAAAGAAATAGAAGAAAAATTAAAAGAGTAAGAAAGGGAGGTGAAGAGAGGTGATTGAATATAATAAAGCCTTGACAACACCCTTAAAACAACAATCTCTTAAAAAAGGAAAAAAAAGTTGGTCAGATAGAAAACTGGCATTTATCTTAATTACACCACCATTATTATTTATCTTAACCTTTACACTCTATCCAATTATCAGAGTGTTCTGGATGTCGCTGCATAAAATAATCGTTACCCAGCCATGGTTGGGTACCCCTTTTACAGGGGTGGGAAATTATGTAAAAATGATACATGATTTACGTTTTTGGCATTCTATTGGCTTTACACTTGGATTTTCTATCTTAACTATTGCATTTGAGTTAATGATTGGTCTATTTCTCGCTGTTATTGCAAATAAACAATTTAAATTCCGTGGAATAGTAAGAGCAGCCATTTTATTTCCTTGGGTCATGCCAACAATAATAAATGCATTAGCATGGCGATGGATGTATAACCAGGACTATGGTCTCTTTAACGGTTTACTTATTAAATTTGGTTTAATAGATCACTCGTTAAATTGGCTTGGAGATTCAAAACTAGCTTTTATCGCTATATGCATCGTTGCTATATGGAAGACATCTTCCTTTATAGCCATTATTCTTTTAGCAGGTTTACAGTCCATTTCTTCTGATATTTATGAAGCGGCGATGATTGACGGAGCAAGTAGCTTTCAGTCATTTATCTATATCACGCTGCCGTTATTGCGAAATGTCTTTTTAGTGGCAGTTGTTTTAAGGACAATGGATGCGATGCAGGCGTTTGACCTGATGTTTGGACTTACTCAAGGAGGACCAGGAAATTCGACGGAGTCTTTACCGATGTATATATATAGATCAGCATTTGTTGATATGGATTGGGGATATGGTTCCGCTTTAGGCGTCACTCTTTTTTTCATTACCTTTAGTATGACGGCGTTGTATGTCAAATTTCTTTATAAACCAGAATAAGGAAAGGAGTGATAGTTATGAAAGGAAAAAAAACAAACCGTCTCTTTTTTTATTTAATGATCATTCTAGTAACGGGTCTGTCTTTTTTTCCACTTTATTGGATTTTTATTACTTCCATAAAACAAAAGGAAGAGTTATATAGTATCCCAGCGACACTAATAACGTTTAAACCGACAATAAAACATTATATAGATGTGTTTTCTGCTCAAGCCTTTGCTAGTTATTATTGGAACAGTACTGTAGTAGCAGCTTTAACCGTGGTGACTACACTTACTTTCGGATCCATGATTGCTTATGCTATAGCAAGACTGCAGTTTAGAGGCAAAGCTGTATTGTTATTAGCTATTACGGCAACTTCTATGTTTCCACCCATGACAATGGTTCTTCCTATTTTTATGGCATTAAGGGATCTCCATCTTCTGAACACTTATTCAGGTTTAAGTCTGACACATGCTGCTTTTGGGCTGCCGATGGTCGTATGGCTTCTTTCTGCCCTGTTTAAGGAAATCCCGAAAGAAATAGAAGAAGCATCACTAATTGATGGATATAACCGTTTTCAATCTTTTATAAAAATTATGCTGCCTCTTTCCTTACCAGCTATGGTAACGGCTGCAGTGCTAGTTTTTGTTCACAGCTGGAATGAATTTCTCTTTGCTTTTATCTTAATGTCAGATCCAGAAAGGAAAACATTGCCTGTTGCGATTATGATGTTTCCAGGAGAAAACGATTTTCCTTGGGCTACCATTTCAGCCGCTATTATTTTAGCCGTTATTCCATTGATTCTCCTTATTTTTCTTTTTCAAAAGAGGTTGATTCAAGGGATGACGAATGGATCGATCAAGGGATAGTTAAGCGGCTTTGCTTCAAAAGATTAGAAGACTGGGAGTACAGAAGAATAATAGGTTATTAACCTCAGTTGTTTTCTGTTAAACAACAAACTAGAAAAGGAGAAGGAAATATGACTCGGCTTGGGCTAAGGATATCCGATTTAATCGGTATGGATGTAAAGGGAAAAGTAGATTTGGCAGACGAATGCCAATTGAAAGCAATAGAATTATCTGCATCTGAATTAATAGATCACAAGGAAACCATTTTGTGGAAGAACTATACACAATCGAAAGGAATCGAAATCACAACGGCAGGAATTGGAATTTCATTATGTGATCCTGACCAAAAGGAAGAGGTAATAGAGAAAACGAAAAAAATAATCGAAGGAGCTAATTTGCTTGGAGGAATCTCCTTATTTAGCAGAACGATGATTGCACCAGAGGGTATTCCTCAACATGTAACATGGGATTACCTTAGTGAATTTACATATGAAATTACTGAACTATGTCAGAAAGGAAATATAAAATTTGCAATTGAGATCGACCATGCTCCATGTTTTGTTCATACATTAGAGCGTTTTGAAAAGCTGTATAACACAGTGAATCATGACAATTTATATGTAAATTTTGATCCTACTAATCTATACGTAAATGGCAGTGATCCTATTACTGCGATTGAAAAATGGAGCCATCGCTTTATTGGAGCGCATTTTAAAGATGGCATCTATCAAACAAAGAATAAATCGGAAGTGCCAATAGGCGAAGGGGAAGTTCCTTATGAAAAAATATTTAAAAAGTTAGCAGAAAGAAACTTGTCATTAACATTCCAGCTTGAGCATATACAGGATGCAGAACGTGTGAAAGATGCCGTAAGAAAAGTCAGAAATCTTTATCCTGATGTAGGCTGATGTTTAGAAAGGAGGATACGCATGATACGATATGCCATCATTGGTGCAGGAAGAATTGGAACCCATCACGCAAAAGAGCTGCAAAAATTAGAAAATACGGAAATTGTAGCTGTATGTGATGTTAATAGAGAAGCTGCCAATACCTTTGCTGAGATTACAGGAGCAAAAGTATACGAGAATTACCTTGATCTACTTGACTACGAACAGATTGATGCCGTTTATTTATGTACACCAGTGCGAGGCCGGGTAGAGCTGGTAAAAGAAATAACTGCTAGAAAGATACATTTATATATTGAGAAGCCGCTCGCTCAAAGTGTGTCTGAAGGCGAGGAAATTGTACGTTTGATTCAGGAATCAAGTATTATCTGTACGGCAGGATTTCAATGGAGATCAATGGGATTTGTTCAAAAAGCTAAAGAACTGATTGGAGAAGAGCCTATCTCTTTATTCGTTGGTAAATATTACTGGACTGTTCCCTTAGTCAATTGGATTAGAAACCGTCATTTAGGAGGTGGGCAAACCTTTGATCAGACCATTCATATTATTGATTTGGCTACCTATTTGGCAGGAGAAATTGACCATGTTTATTCAGCTTATACACAAAAGGCAACGATTGGAGAAATGGAGAACTGGGATGGTTATAGTACGACAGCTGTCTTTAAAAATGGGACAGTAGGAAACTTTTATTCTACCTATGCATTGTATCCAGAATTAGGGGAAGAACCGAGTCTTGAGGTTATCCAAAAAAATCGTCTTATTAAAATTACACCTACTAAATTAACAATCCAGGAACCTGGGAAAATGGAAATAGTGGAGCTTGAAGAAAATGTAGCAGGAATAAACCGATTATTTCATGAGGCTATTGCGAATAAAGATAAGTCTAAAATTCTTGCGACAGCAGCAGATGCACTGCATAGCTTAAAGGTGGTTCTTTCTGCTAATTACTCCGCTGTCAAAGGAGAAGTAATAAAAATAGAGGAGCTACATCATTTCGGAATAGATTACTTAAAGGAAACGAGCAATAAATTTACTAATATAAATAACTAATTACATTATTGGAGGAATGAAAATGAGTATCCTATTAAAAGAAGTAAATCCATCCACTTTAAATGCAGCACCGTTGTTTAATCCAGAAGAAGGAACTACTGTTATTAGTCCAACAGGAGAAGGATCAGGCTTCTGGGTTGGGGCTCCTAGTATTTTATATGATGAGAAGAATGAAACATTTTATCTGTATTATCGTGTTAGGCAACCAAGAGGATATGGTGAAGACGAAAGAGGATATGAAGTACGCATTGCAAGCAGCAAGGATGGGGTAAATTTCAAAGATGAATGGAAACTGCATAAGAAAGAGCTTCAATCAAGTTCGATTGAACGTTCTTCCTTGTACAAAGTAAACGATTCACTGTATCGTTTATATATAAGCTATGTGGATTCAAAAGACAACCGCTGGCGTATTGATGTTGTCGAAGCAGAGACACCAACTTCATTTGATATATCCAAACGTCAGAAAGTATTAACCGCTGCAGATAAAGAAGGGGTCGAAGGTGTAAAAGACCCTTATGTGATTAAAGTTGGAGACCAGTATTTTATGTACTTTGTTTTTGCCCAAGGAGTAAAAGGGCAGTCTAAGGAGAAAATGCATGGAACTGGGGATGTGCACAATACTGGATTGGCGGTGGCGCCAACAGCACTCGCCATTAGTGAAGACGGGATCCATTTCCGTTGGATCGATACGGTGCTTCCTGTTGGATTAGACGGCTGGGATCAATATCAGTCCAGGTTGACAACGATCATTCCATACAATGGTTTATTTACAGTTATTTGGGATGGCAGTGTAGGAGTGGAGCAAAACTATGAGGAAAAAGCGGCTTTAGCCATTACTTATGATTTAGTTACTTTTTCAAAAGTAAGCTTTAATGGCCCTATTCTTGAAACAAAAAATGGAAAAGCCGTGCGTTATGTGGATGCTTTAGTTCATAATGAAGAAATATGGTATTACTATGAATATACGCGCGAAGATGGCGCGCATGAACTGCGTGTACACAAAACCAAGCGCTGATGGCTAAGGGATTTTCCCTTGTGAATGGAGGAGTAGCATCTTGCTTATCGGACAAAATACAGATCGTACAAAACAGAAAAATAAAGCATTAGTGCTGCAAACCATATTAAAAAGCGGCCAAATTTCTCGTGTCGGCATTTCTGAAAGAACGAAGCTAACAAGAGCGACTATTACAAACATAACAGCCGAATTAATTCAAGATGGATTAATACATGAGATTGGCAGTATAGAAGCGGGGAAAGTGCGAGCAGGAAGAAAATTAGTGGCACTTGAATTAAATGGAGATTCTACTATTGTAGTGGGAATTCATATTCGAATGGATCGCTTGGAACTTGGGTTGGTTAATTTAAAGGGAGAAGTAAAAGCTTTCAAAAAAACTGCTCTTCCAGAAAACTTGGATGCCCAATATTTTGTGGAATGGCTCACCTTTGAGATAAAAAGCTTTTTAGAAACTCATCAACCTATTTCTATTTATGGCATTGGAGTTGGATCAGTTGGTCTTGTTAATTTTCTCGAAGGAAAAATTGTCGAGGCAAAGCATTGCGGTTGGGAAAATGTGGATATTATTTCCATCCTTTCTGCCTCTTTTCCTCTTCCGATCTTTTTGGATCATAATGTACGAGCAATGGCACTCGCTGAAAAAATGTATGGAAAAAATGTATCGGATGAAGATTTGCTTTTTATTTATATTGGAAAAGGAATAGGCGCAGGGATGGTCATACATAACCAAATTTTTCGAGGTAGAAAAACTGGTGCTGGAGAATTTGGTCATATGACCTATATGCCAAATGGGAAAAAGTGTTGGTGTGGAAACAATGGCTGTCTCGAACAATATGTTTCTGAAGCAGAAATTGTAAAAGTTTTAAATGTATCTTCAGTGGAAGAAGTAGTGGATGCCGTGAAAATAGGCGATGCAGCAGCCATTCATGCAGTGGAAGAAATGGGGGAGAAAATTGCTGTTGTATTAACTTCCACTATCAATATGTTTAATTTTTCAAGAATTATTTTTGGAGGCTTTATGGCTAAACGGGAATCCCCCCTTATTCATACAGTAAAAGAAGTAATTAATGAGCGTTCCTTTTTAGCCCGTCAAGAAGAAGTAACAATTGAAAATTCGGAGCTGGGAGAGAAGATTGGTGTTCTTGGAGCAGCAAGTTTAGTTTTTTATTATTGTATTTTCCAACCAGATTCCAGCATTTTAAGATAGTAGGTAAAGAGTAGAGGGTATCTTTAATCAATATTTTGAAAGAAGGGAGGAAATGAATAATGGCTGGATTAACGTTTCATCATGTACAAAAAAATTATCATGATAAAAAAGTTGTGAAGGATTTTCATTTGGATGTCGCGGATAAAGAATTTTTAGTATTAGTAGGTGCTTCTGGATGTGGAAAATCCACTATCCTCCGCATGATTGCCGGCTTGGAAAACATCTCGGAAGGAGATATTTATATAGGAGATCAGCATGTAAATGGTGTTGCTCCAAAAGATCGAGATATTGCCATGGTATTTCAAAATTATGCATTGTATCCACATATGAACGTCTATAAAAATATAGCCTTCGGATTAAAGGTACGAAAGTTTTCAAAGGATGAGGTGAATAAAAGGGTACTTGAAGCAGCGAAGATTCTAGATATTGAGCATCTTCTTGAACGCAAGCCAAAGGAGCTTTCAGGCGGACAGCGCCAGCGGGTTGCGTTAGGACGTGCCATCGTACGTAATCCGAAAGCCTTTTTAATGGATGAGCCTTTATCTAATCTAGATGCAAAACTACGTGTGAAAATGCGAGCTGAAATTAGCAGATTACATAAGAATTTAGAGGCAACTATTGTGTATGTGACGCATGACCAAACCGAAGCTATGACGATGGGAGACCGTATTGTTGTGATGCATGAGGGAGTAGTTCAGCAGGTAGCAACTCCAAAAGAGATATATGATCATCCTGCGAATAAGTATATTGCAGGATTTATCGGGTCACCAGGAATGAATTTTATCGAGGGAAAAATTATAGAAGAAAAGGATACTATATTTTTTCAAGCAGACGCACTTTCAATTCCATTATTGGAGGAACAAAGTCGCCTTCTTCATGCAAAAGGGTACGTGGGGCGTGCTATCATCTTTGGTATTCGTCCAGTGAACATTATAGCTGTAAATGAAGAAATGAGAACAGCAGCACAACCCATTGTGAAAGGAACAGTTGACTTAGCCGAAGATATGGGGGCAGAATCGTTACTTTATGTAAAAGCAGGAGGCAACATAATTACAGCGAGAGTAGAGGGAAGAACAGAACAGAAAATAGGAAATGCGATTTCATTAGCATTTAATAGGAAAAAGGCTCATTTTTTTGACATAAAAACAGAAGAAGCTATTAGATGATTCGTTTAAAAAATAGAACGACTAGTTGGAGAAGATATAGGTGAAAAGCAATGGAACAGAAAATTCCAGTTCAATTGTTTTTTCTTATATAATCCCCTTATTGATTATTAAGCATTTTTTGCTATCAACACCGTAGCGAGTTTAATCATAACATGTACAGTTTCTTTAGGTGCTTTTATACTTTCTGAAATAGCACGTGTAGCATCTTTAGCTATCTCTTTGCATTAATTCAAGTACAATATCAATAATAACAATTAGCATTTATAAACACCCTCCTAATATAATTTTTAAAGAGTAACGATTAATTTTGTTATACCGTTACAAATAATTTATCCCACCCGTAACGGGCAGTAAAACCTTCACCTCAAGATGCCGAGAAATCGAGGAATCTAGGTGGGAGATAACTGCCCGTTAAGAGTGGGATAAATAAAAAAACTGTAAACAAACTTCCTTTTTAAGGAGCGTTTGTCTACAGTCTGAAAATAGAAAGGGATGATCCCTTTCTATTTAGTTTGCTTTCTCTTGTTATTTGTAATTTAGAACTTAAATTTATAGTTTTTAATTTCCCATTCATGAACAGATATACGATAGTTGTCCCACTCTGCTTTTTTCGCCGCTACATATTCATTATATACATGATCTCCAAGTGTTTTACGGCCAAATTCTGCAGCTTCTAATTCAACGATAGCAGCTTCCAAGCCACCTGGCAAGCTGTCAATGCCAAGCTCTTCACGACGTTTATCTGTCATGTGGAAAATATCTTCGTTTATTGGTGCTGGTGCATTTAATTCTCTTTCAATACCATCTAAACCAGCAGATGCGATTACTGCAAAAGCCAAATATGGGTTAGCAGATGGATCTGGACAGCGAAGTTCAACACGTGTACCCATTCCGCGACTTGCAGGGATACGGATTAAAGCTGAACGGTTTGATGTAGACCAAGCAAGGTAAACGGGAGCTTCATAACCAGGAACTAAACGCTTGTAAGAGTTAACTAAAGGGTTTGTAACCGCAACAAAACTCTTCACATTTTCTAATACTCCGGCAATAAATGAATATGCTGCAGTTGATAGCTGCATTTCATCAGACTCATCATAGAACAGATTTTCTCCATCTTTGAAGAAAGACATATTAACATGCATACCAGAACCATTGATTCCGAAAACTGGTTTTGGCATAAATGTAGCATGTAATCCATATTGTGCTGCAATTGTTTTTACAACCCATTTATAAGTAGTAGCTAAATCTGCAACACCTAAAGCATCTGCATATTTAAAGCTAATTTCATGTTGACCTTCCGCTACTTCATGGTGAAGTGCTTCAATTGTAAAGCCCATCGCTTTTAATGTTTTATAAATTTCTACACGAACTTTTTCACCTAGATCTTTCGGTGATGGCTCAAAGTATCCTCCTAAATCGCCTAGTTCATTAGTTGGGTAACCTTTTTCATTTGTTTTGAATAAGAAAAACTCTAACTCTGGACCTACTGAAATGGTATAGCCTTTTTCTGCAGCACGTGCAACTGTTTTCTTCAGAACATTACGAGTATCTCCCTCAAATAAAGTTCCATCTGGATTGGTAACAGAGCATAGGAAGCGTGCTTCCGAGTATCCTTCTTTTTCCGTCCAAGGTAATACGACAAAGGTATTTAAATCAGGAGCCAAATAAGAATCTGACTTGTTGATAGGTGAAAATCCTTTTATGGATGATCCATCAATCATAATTTTACCTTCCACTGCATCAACTAATTGAGCGGAAGTAATCGTAATATTTTTTAGTATTCCTTCCATGTCAACAAATTGTAGATGTAATAATTCTACGTTTTTTTCTTTAATTGTATTCTGAATTTGTTCTAATGTAATCTGTGTCATGTTATTTTACCTCTCAATGGATGTTTTATTATATAACGAGATTCATTATAATCATTATTCATACTATATTCAATATTTTTTTTGTTTTTAGTATTTTATGAATGATTTTCTAGTTTCTTCTAAATGCTATTATTAATTAACTTAGCTAGTTGTTTAAATCTAACCTTTTTTATTTTGGATCAAGGATTTCTATCTTTTTTAGAGGGACTATCAAGTAAATGTTTGGATATCTATTTCTTTATGTTAATTTACTTCTAAGGTAAAGAAAGCAATAAAGTAAACTTCCATCAGTGGGGGATGAGGAAAAACCCCAATGTCATCAATCTAAACTTCAATATATTGGAAAATTATTAAAAAGTGGAATAAGCGTTAGGTTTTCCGAGGCTTACTGCTCGCTTTCCATTTGCTATAAAAATAATATTAACTAATAATATGAGTAAACTTGGGAATGGTAATTTTTTTTCATTTTCAAATGGAATATGAGTTGCTAAAAGCCATAAGGTTTAGTTGAAGTTTTCTCTGGTTAGCAATAAATAATACTAGTTGAACAGTTGGAAATTTACCATTTCAATAAACTCAATAACTTCCCCATTGGGGCTGTAAACAAGTGCATTATTAACTCGAATGACTGGAAATCCTAATTCCATAGTAGCTGGTGGGACACAGGTTTTTGCACCAAAATGAATGGCTGTTTTATATGCTTCACTTGCATTTTCAACTGTTAAAGCGAAATGTAATAACGCACCATGATTTATTTCTTCATGATTCAATGGCTTTTGTCCTTGAGCGGGTATTTGTGCCTCCTTATCAAAAACTTCTATAAAGGTATGACCATCAGATGAAACGAGCATGGCAGCCTTCTCTAAATTAAACTTAGGCAATGACCAAGTATGTGCAATTTTAAAATTCAATGCCTTCGTATAAAAACGTATCACTTCATCAAAATCATTTGCCTGGATTGCAATATGTGCAAGCCCTTTAACATTAGCCATAATAACTCCTCCTTTTATTTAGTTTAGTGTACTTTATTCACTGGAATAAATGGATAGTATAAAAAAGGTAAATTTGATATAATGCCTTAAAAAAAAAGGTATTATTTAAAAATACCTAAGGAGTTGTGAGTGGTGAAAAATGATAGTAGATTAGATGAAGTCGACTATAAAATAATGGGAATTCTACAAAAAAATGCGCGCATTTCTATTTCAAAAATTAGTCAGAAGGTAGCTATGTCACAACCTTCTGTGAAAGAACGCATTTCTAAATTAGAGGAACAAAAAATAATTTTAGGCTATGATGCTGTATTTAATCCTACGAAGTTAGAGAAGGGAGTTACAACATTTATTTTATGCAAAACGGAGAAATGCCAATCTTTCATTGAATTCTGTGAAAATTCTAAAGAAGTTTCTGAGTTACATAGAATTAGTGGAGAGTATAATTATTTAATGAAAGTTCAAACAGCTTCTATTGAAGATCTAGCACATTTCCAAGATCTTCTTATAAAATTTGGCAATACTAAGTCTCTTGTTAGTATGAAAAACAATATAAAGAGCAGATTGATGTTTTAGTAACTGCAGTATTAGTGTTATGAATTTTGCAAGAAATCAATTCTTACAAAACCAAGCATTTCGAACCGGTCCAGCAAAGAAATACCCAAGTATATAAGAACAATTCAGAAAAATATACCTGTTGCAGTATTAACAGATGGCAAGTCGTATAATAAAGTGAACCTTCCATCAGTGTGGGTTTTACTGCCCGTTAAGTGTGGGATAAAATTGTCTATGACGGTAAAATCGGCTACGTTTGGGCAGATGGCATTAAGAGATAGGCAATAGCCTAAAAGAAAAACGGATGCTAATTAATTAGCATCCATCACAGACTGTTGAAAAACGTTTGCTCTCTTCGCTACTTCTCAAAAAGGTTCGTACCTTGATAGACAAAGGTTTTCAATCAGCCTTAAATTTTGCAGCCTTACTTTTTCGACACTCTGCAAACAATAAACGTTGTTTTATTTGTTTCTTCTGTTTATAAAACCATTAACGCTTTTGTTCGTTATTATTTAACAGCTTCTTTTAGTTCTTTTCCAGGCTTAAAAGCAGGGACTTTAGAAGCAGCAATCTGAATTTCTTCCCCTGTTTGTGGATTGCGGCCGGTTCGGGCTGCACGGTCACGCACTTCAAACGTACCAAATCCAATTAACTGAATCTTTTCTTCTTTCGAAAGTGTAGTAGAGATCGTTTCAAATAATGAATCGATTGTTTTAGAAACATCTTTTTTCGTTAATTCAGTTTGTGCAGATACTGCATTGATCAATTCTGTCTTATTCATAGTAAAACACCTCATTTTTTCATTTTTAATAGCGAGTAGAAATGATAGCATAACACAACTAATAGTAGGATTTCCAATTTCATTGATTCATATACATGTATATTAAAAGAAATAAACACTCCCCAGTATTCATTTTCTTATTGTATGGCATAATAAGGAAGATAAAAGGGATGGAAAAACCCCTTTGTTTACGTTTATTTCTGTTTTTGACCGTCAAAATTACTTTATAAAAATTAGATTACTTCTTTTCATTAAATCACCAGTGTATAAAAAATGCATCTATTGGGTATCATTTCAAGCAATTCTTTATTATGATAAGAATAATAATTAGAAGCTATAGGAATTATTAAGTGTTTCACCGGAATAAATAGAATGACTAACATGTACAAACTTATAGGTATACTTATAGAATTTAGTAATTATATCGGTAATTAATAAAAGGGGGGATAAGCCATAAAATTATGTATGGTTTTATCGTGATCAAAAATAAATGATTAAATAAGGGGGATGAAAAATGCATTGGGAAACTCTTCCTAATTGGTTTCAGATTATTTATTACCTATTTTTGTTAATAACATTTGCAACTACAATACTTAGTGTTGTTCAAAAGAAAATGATAAGTATGTCTGTCGTAGCCATTTTGCTAGTTGCAACAGTTCCAATAATTAGTTTGTTTAATAGTATTGGAAGAGTAGAGGGAATGAATGAAATGGAACATTTAGTGAGTCAATTTCAGCAAGGTGCTATTTGGTCTGTTTTTACCATCTTGGGATATTTGTTTTTATTTGTATGGTGGTTCTTGTTCATCCTAAAAAGTATGAATAAAAATCAATCAAAAGTATCAAAGTAATTTTTAAATATAAAAAGTACAATGGACCTCAATTTGTGTTTATTATTTTTGCTCGTTTAATGTCAACGTGATTATTACAGCATGAAAGTGCACGGTGAAGTGTCAAAGAGGGAGAGCAATGCCCCTTTTTCCGTTGGATAGTTACTCTAATATTAATGAAATTTCTATTTCAACGTAATAGAGGTATGAAGTAAAGCGAGAGAGGAACGAATATGGTGTTAATGGAGGAAAGGCAAGTACTCTATACAAGATGCTGCAATTGCAATATCTCATGAACTTAAAACCCTTCTTTTTCTTCCAAAGTTAATTTCCCTCTCACCACGACTTCCTTTTTATTCAAGCCTTCTATGATAAGAAAGCTAGAACTATTTTTTTGCTTTCTTTCTGCCAAGATATGAATGGTATCATTCCAATAAATTGGTTTTACAAATTGCATCTCGTACGAGATAATCCTCATTCCTTTTTCCATAAAAGTAGAAGAGATATTTGATGCAAGGCCCATAGTCAACATTCCATGAGCAATTGGCGCTTTATATCCCAAGCGTTGTGCTTCCTCTTGATTGAAATGAATCTGATTGAAATCCCCTGTTAGAAACGCATACTGCTTAATTTTTTCTTCCGTTAAGGTAATTGTATGACTAATTCGGACACACATCGAAAACACTCGCTTCCTTCCAAGTTATATCCAAAGAGAGACTGGGTGTAAAACATATATTTTCCTTTTTTCTTTTCCTGGTCAAGTGTGACTACACAGCGATATTTACCCCCAATGGAAAGTTCCTTGGAACAAACACAGGATTGTTTCCGATGAATCGGTGCGCTCTTAAAGCTCCAAGGAACCTTGATATATCGATAAAAAATCATCGGAAAGGTTGGAGGCAGCTTCTTTTGTTTCCCAAAAATAGCCTCATAGTTTTGTACCATTTCTTCTGTTATGGTAACGAAAGTTTCATTTGTTTTCATATCATACTCTCCCATAAAACAGCGATTCCAATTCCGCCGCCAATTCCTATTGTAGAAATGCTAAAGAGCGCTTTGTAACGCTGAACCTCATAAAATAATCTTGTTACCAAAATGGCTCCAGATGCTCCGTAAGGATGACCTAATGCAATGGCGCCGCCTTCTATGTTTAATTTTTCATAAGGAATCTTGAGTTCCTTTGCACATGCAACTACTTTTGAAGCAAAAGCTTCATTCAATTCAAACAGATCGATATCCTGAATGGATAAAGAATGCTTAGATAATAATTGGGAAATGGCGGGTATCGGACCGCTTGCTGGATAGTTGGGATTTACTCCTGTTACAACACTATCGACAAACCGAAGAATTGGCTGGTATCCTAGTTCTTTGGCTTTTTCTTCAGACATAATAAGGACTGCTGATGCTCCATCATTGATTCCACAAGAGTTTCCCAATGTTACTGTTCCATTTTCCTTAAAACAAGGAGTCAATCGATGCAACATTCGTTCATAATTCACCTTAGGATTTAATCCTTCATCTTGCAGGGGAATATCTGGGATTTGTACAAGTTCATCCGAAAATCTGCCATTTTTTAATGAATGAATGGATCGTTGATAACTATAAAGAGCATACTCATCCTGCATCTGACGGGTAATCCCATATTTTTCAGCTACATATTCCGCCGCAACACCCATATCAGGATCACCAAGCTTTTCCGGTGAAAAACGCGCCCGTTTATCGTACGGTGATTGGCTCGAACTTTCCACACCACCCGCAACATATATTTGTCCTGCACCACCTTGAACAAGATAACAAGCAAGGCGAATAGCTTCTAAACCAGATCCGCACTGCCGGTCGATTGTCATACCTGGTACAGCAACGGACAGACCAGTCTCCAATCCAGACAATCTGGCAATATTTCCTCCAGGACCTACTGCATTGCCGAATATAATGTCATCAATCTGTTCAGGCAGATCTTGAATGATGTCTTTCATGACAAAAGAGGCTAATTGTTCAGGGGAATACTGTTTTAGAATGCCGCCTTTTTTTCCTATTACCGTTCTTTTTGCTTTAACAATCACTGCCCTTGTCATCTTAACTCTCCATTCTCAAACCATTTTCTTACTTCTTGACGTGAAATTTTTCCTCCGGTTGTGTAGGGGAAATGGTCCATCTTTCTCCATATGCGTGGAATTTTATAGGAAGAGAGTGTCTGAAGGCAGTAATTCTTCAAAGCAGACAAAGGGATATTCCCTTTTATGAAAGCAGCTGTTTTCTCTCCCCAATACTCATCTTTCACTCCTAAAACAACGACTTCTTCAACGCCTTCGAATTTTAATAATATCTGTTCTATTTCTTGGGGGTATATGTTCATGCCGCCATAAAGAATCATATCATTTTGCCTGCCAAGAATGTATATATAACCATTTTCATCTCTTCTGGCAATATCATAAACTGTCGCCCAGTCGCCTTGTAATACTTTTTGTGTTTCTTCTTTATTATTTAGATATCCATCAAAAAGCATGTTGCTTTTTACATATAAAATTCCTTCATCTCCAACCGCTAATTCTTGTCCTTTTTCATTCCGAATGCTAACTTCAACATTATGAAAAGCTTTTCCAACAGAATCACCATATGAAATCTGTTCGTTATTTTTTAAAACGGTGATAAAACTGAGCTCGGAAGACCCATAAAATTCATAAAAATCAGCTGTTGGAAATTGACGGCGCATTTTTGTCTTTACACTTGGCAGCCACTTTGCCCCTGTTGATAGGAAGGAAAAGGCTTTATCATGAAAAGAACCTTCCTTTAATAGTCCTTGGATCATTGTTGGCACTATATATATTCGAGAAATAGGATAGTTTTTCAAAGTATCCATCAAACGAGCTGGCGAGAACTTTGTTAGAACATAGATTGTTCCACCCAAAAATAAGGTACTGAAAGCTCCATATAAAAAAGTAGAATTTATAAAAGAACCAGGAATTAACACATGTTCATTTTCTGTCATCTCTAGATCTATTTGATTACACCGAAAACTTTCAATCCATGAGGCATGGGAGCGCATGAACGCTTTTGGTTTTCCTGTTGAACCAGAAGTAAAACCAATGTAAAAAGGGGCATTCTCCTCATTATTTTGAAAGTTGCAGCTGGAACGTAGCCACTCTTTTATCTCATTAGAAAAAATGATTTTTGTTGAAAGCTGTTGAAAACACCCTTTCATTCTTTCATCAGCAATGATAAGATCAGGCGTTATTTGTTGCAGTCGTTCCGCAATTTCTTTCTCTTTCCATCTCATATCTCCAACTACGCTAGCCCAGCCTGCTTCACTTGCTCCTGCGAATAGTTGTAAAAACAAGCTGCCATTTGGCAAGAATAATGCCACTCTTTTATTAATCGCCTTTTCACTAAAAAAAGAAGCAGCTGTTCGCTGCACTAAATCAAGCCAATCACCATATGAAATTTTTTCGTTATCTGTGATGATCGCAGGCCGTTTGTAATCCGTTTGGGCATATTTCTTATAAGTACTAGTAATTCTCATTTATACATTCATTCTTTTTGCCATTGGAATAGAATGCTGCAGCTTAACAGCAAGCGAAGAAGCAACAATTACTTTAATAAAATCACCCGGAAGATACACTAGGCTAAGAATAACAGCTTTTGCAATAGAAATATCCATCATAAGGGCTTGAATCGGAATGCCGAACAGATATACAACCAAAATACCACCAAGAATGGAAGCTAGCAAAATCTTCATAAATGATACGTTTTTCATATGATAACATAAATACCCAATTACATAAGCTCCTAATACCCAGCCGATAAGATAGCCCCCAGAAGGACCGAAAAATACACCAATTCCACCCCGTCCGCCAGATAATAAAGGTAAACCAATCATCACTATTAATAAAAATATGATTTGACTAATGGCCGCATATTTAGGACCTAAGCGGGCGCCTAATACACTTCCAGCTAACATGACCCCTAAGGTTTGCAAGGTGATCGGTACAGGAGTAATTCCTAGAAAAATGGGGGGAACAACCCCTAGTGCTGCCATAATTGCCACAAACATAGAAACATACATGATTTTTTTTAACTCCACTTTGTTAACCTACTTTCTTTTTTGGTTAACAAAATTATAAAACCCAACTTATTATTTGTAAAGGTTAATTTTTTATTGAAAATTCAGGAAAAATGCTTTATCCCACTCTTAACGGGCAGTAAGACCCCCACCTCAAGGTGCTGAGGAATTGAAGAAGCTAGGTGGGGGAAACTTGCCCGTAAAGGTTCACTTTATACGGTGCTGCATCATGATATATTAAAAACTAAAATACACGTAAACTCTTGTGGGAAAAGCGAGACAGATGAAAGACCCTGCAGGAGTAAAGAGAAGAAGCGGCTTAGTGTCCGCTCGCGGAAAGCGAAGTGTATTCAGGATGCGGGTAAAATAGATAGCAACTATTATCAATTTTCGCCCTATATAGGAAATCATCCCGACAAGAATTCCAAAAATAAATAAAAACTTGATGAATTTCCTTATAATTCGATCATTGCTTATACCTTCGCTTGATAATTTCCTTTCTGTTAGCAGAGTACTTCGACTGTAAACCCACCAGGTGCCTCAACATAAAAAGTATAGCCATGTATCTGTTGAGGAGGCTGTACATCAAACCCATCCGCTTTCAAGAGTTGATTTATTTTGTCCACTGCTTCTTCATTTTTCTGTATAAATCCAATGTGAAACATTTTGGGATATTGAACTTCGCTCTCCCTCATTAATGTTAATACAAAACCATCATCATCAAACATTACAGCAAATCCGTTTCCACGGCTTGCCTTGCACGTTAGACCGAAATATTTTTCTAAAAAATTTCGAGCTGCCATGATATCAGTAACAGTTAGGTTAAGGTGATTGAATTTCATTTTTCCATCCTTTCTTAATATGTTTTGATAATAAATGGTTCTTCTATATTATATTACATGAATCGGATCCTAACACATCGTAATTAAGTTAACAAAATACTTCAATCGAAAAAATGCTGTTGTTTTTAAAATGGGAAGGTTGGTCAAATGAAGGTGATATAATTTTATTTCTATCGTTTTATAGTAGTAGTTTACAGAATATAGAATGTGTAAGGTTTTAGAAGCTAAGTTAATTTGATTTTGAAAAAGTTTTAATTCTTGAAACTTTATCAGGTGTTATATCCCACTAATAGATTGAAGGAGGTTGAATAGAGATGAACATGGAGAATGATAGGATGATTAAAAAAGCGATTAAGGGAAATAAAAAAGCTTTTGAAATCTTAATTAAGCAGCACTACGAACGAATCTATCGAACTGCATTTTTATATGTACATACAGAAGAAGATGCTTTAGATGTCGTCCAAGAAGCAACTTATCAAGCATATATTTCGATCCATTCATTAAAAAATCCAGAGTACTTTTTGACTTGGTTCACAAAGATAGTGATCCGTTGTGCAGGTCAACTATTAAAAAAGAGGGATAAGGTTGTTCCGCTAACAGAGGAAATGCTGAGAAATTTAATATCGGAGGGCAACCCCAATTATGAGGAATCGATCCATCTATTAAATGTCATTGGCCAGCTGAAGGAACATTATAGAACGGTAATCATTTTATTCTACTACCATGATTATTCCATTAAAACAATTAGTAATACGATGGAAATACCAGAAGGGACGGTAAAAACTTATTTAAGTAGAGGGAAGGAAGCTCTAAAAAAATACTATCAGAGGGAGGAACAAATCAATGGATGAAAAGGGATTAAAAGCTGCAATTGAAAAAATAAATGTACCAAAGGATAAAGTTTTTAATGCAATGGATAATGGGTTAAAACTAGCACTCAAAACTAATTCTAATTCCACTAAAAAGAGAATTCTGATAAGTACAACCTCTGCTGTGATTTTACTTGGGGCAACTTTCACTTCTGGACTTATTAATCCAAGTATGAATAGAGTATTGGCAAAAGCACCTTTTATCGGACAAATTTTCCAAGAGTTTGGAGATTCAATGGGATTATCTTTAGCCAAGCAGCACATGGTTACGGAATTAAACCAATCAATAACAAAGAATGGTTTAACAGTTAAGTTAACAAGTGCCTACTTTGATGGGAATGTTGTTTCTATTACAGGATATGTTAATGGGGACTTGGGAAAGGGACACAAAGAAGGGGAAGTAAGTTTTGATGTTAATTTCGAAAACAATAAGGGAGATAACGATCCATGGTTAAATGGAAAAAGTACGGACATTAGGAAAAAAGGAAAAGGATATAATTTTCAATGGCAAATGGAATACCCATATAAGGAGATTAAAGAAAAGTTTACACTTCCAATATCCATTCATTATATTAATGGTATTAAAGGCGATTGGAATTTTAATATACTAATTACACAAGAAAAATATAATAAAATGTCATTCAAGCAGACGAAAAGTTATCCAGATGAGAAGATGCAGATTGGTATAAAAGAAATTATTATCGCGAAAGCATCTTCATCCTTAATAATGGAAAGAGAAACGGAATATAAAAACGATCACATTCGTCTACAAAAAGCGGTTGATGATAAAGGCAATATTTATTATTTTGGCAATGATACGATACTATCTGAATCAAAAGAACAGGATGGTTATCATAAAACAGTGAGAATGTTGATGAGTAAGTTACATTCAGATATTTCTTCTCTTACTTTCTATCCGATGCTATCTATTTCCGATCCAAATGTAGAGCAATTATTAGATACGAATACTTTTACAATGAAAAGTAAACGAACGGATATGGAGATTAAAGTGAATCATGTAAGTAAAGAAGGTGATAAATTGATTCTTGATTATCAATTTATCGGGCTTCCTGATAAGTTAAGTAAACATAAATCGGGAATTCTAAAAAATAACTTGGCTTATGAATTTACATTGGTAGATAAAAAATATAGGAATAAAATTTACCCAGAAAATCATTCTGTTTCCCGAAATAAAGTAACATTACTAGATGACAAAACAGCTCATTTTCAATCCGTTTTCCATCTTAATGGAGAAGAGAAAATAGAAAACTTTCAACTGGAAAATACGATACTTCGATTTAACTTTTCAAGTTTTATTGAAATAAAAGAATTAGAGCCATTTACGGTGAATGTTCCAATTGAAAAAGATTAATTGTTTTTCCTACATTATGAAATAATAAACTACGAGGAGATCCAGAAAGAAGAAAAAGATTAATGCAGAGAAATTATGTAGTATTTTAAAACGCACCTCCAATTGTTAGCTGTATGTCTAACAATTGGGGTGCAGTTCAAATCTGTGAGTGTTTTTGTGTAGTTGATTTTTTATTTATTTTTATTGAATAATCTTAGAAATACGTCAACAATTTCAGGATCGAATTGAGTTCCTTTATTTTTAAGAATTTCATTTAGAGCATACTCTAAATGAAGTTCTTTTCTATAAACACGTTTGGAAGTCAAGGCATCAAATGTATCGGCAATAGCCACTATTCGTGATACTAGTGGTATTTGATTCCCTTTTAAACCTCTCGGATAACCTGTCCCATCATACCGTTCATGGTGATAGAGAATAATATCTAAAACCCCGTTTTTATGAAAACTTTCCACGTGCTTTATGATATCATACCCAATCTTTGGATGGGACTTAATCAACTCAAATTCTTCATCCGTTAATTTACCAGGTTTAGACAAAATATATTCAGAAATACCAATTTTTCCAATATCGTGCAGCAATCCACCAATATGAATGATATTGCATAAGTCTTTAGATAAATTCATGCTTTTAGCTATCTCAACAGCAAATCTTGCTACATTTTGAGAATGATGCAATGTATAAGCATCTCTGGAATCTAAAGCATTGGCTAGAGCTGTGATCAAGTCTAAATTATCTTTTTTTACTGTTTGAAAATTTTTCATTAAAGCAACAGAAATAAAGGTGATTAAAAGGTAAGTAACTAAATAAATGGTAAAAGTAAATACGTTATCTTCTTTTTCTGGAATGAGAAAAAATCGACATGCAACCACTAAAACGGTAAAAAAGATTAAAAACCATGCAGGTTTGTCAAAATAACCGATGCCTAAAAAAATGACGGAAATAATAAATAAGATAAAAAAATAGCTTTTATCTGAATGAATAAAACTATTTAATAAGATACTTGCAATCAAAAGGATGAAAAAACTGTAGCGAAAATATGAAGGGTGATTTAATAATTTAATAATCATGTCTTTTATTGTCCTTTATCAGTTCATTTACTATTGGAACGAAATGATAGAAATATAGTTTTACTATAAAATCCTTTGCTCCAATTTTTTAGTGTTTCTTGCATTCGGAATGCGGTCCTCCTAATGAAAAGAAAATAACAGATTTTTCCTTTGGGGCTATTTTATACTTTCTTTTAAAGCTGCCATACCATTAGTGAAAGGCATTGTTATATACATTATTAGAATCATAGAAAAATATAACTTGTACATGTCAATTTCTTTTAAACAATTATCAACTTCCATTATTTTTATAGTTCACTTTAATTAGAACCATTTTTTACATTGCTTTTTATAAATCGAGAATCATCTGTAGTAGAACTCTTTTCAATAGAAACATCTTTTGACTAAATTTAGGAAGGCTGAATTTTAATTTAAATATAGGTAATATTCATGCCAACTATGCTGGCATATTGAATATGTTTATACTCCTTCGCTTCGACTCTTTTTCTCTCGTGAAATTTGCACATACTAATATTATCATATTCAATATTATTATTTGTACTTTCTTTGAACAAACGAATAGGGGCTGGACACCAAGTTGGACAAAGGAAGAACTAGAAACGTTAAAAAGAAATGCCGAAAAAAATGATTTTATTGGGTTAAATTATTATCAGCCCATTCGAGTGGAAAAAAATAAAGACTCCCTTTCCTCCGAGGAACATTCAAGAGAGTCTTCTACTCTAGCACCCGGAAACCCGTCTTTTTTTGATGGCTATTATCGAACCGTGAAAATGGAAGATAAAACATATACGAAATGGGGGTGGGAAATTTCACCGCAAGTATTTTTAGATGGGTTGCATATGTTAAAAGAGCGCTACGGTGATATTAAAATGTATGTAACAGAAAATGGTCTTGGCGATGAAGATCCGGTTATAGATGGAGAAATTGTAGATGTTCCGCGTATTAAGTATATTGAAGCGCATTTAAAAGTAGTTAAGCGAGCAATAGAAGAAGGAATTCATGAAAAAGGGTATTATGCATGGTCTGTCATTGATTTATTAAGCTGGCTAAATGGATTCAAAAAGCAATATGGATTTATATTTGTAGATCATCAAGATAATTTAAACCTTAAGAAAAAACTGTCGTTTCATTGGTATAAGCAAATTATTGAAACGAGAGGGGAAGAGCTTTAAGTAAAAGGAAAACCTCTTGATTTTTATCAAGAGGTTTTGTATATAATAGAAGCAGGTGAAATTCATAACAAATATTAGGGAGATAATAGGGCTGTAAAATATAAAGAGATAGCTGAGCATTTAGAATGCGAAATTAGAGAAGGAAAATTGGACTTAAACCTCAACATTGGTTTTGCTGATAAAGTAATAAACTGCGAAAAAATCGATGAAGAAAATGCGGAATTGCTTCATATTAATCCGCTGGATCCAGCATTAATTATTGAAAATAGTGTATCCTTAATAAACGGAACTATATTTGAACTATCTAAATCTTTATTTCATTATAAAAAAGCAAAAATTTTAAATCGAATCAATTTTAAATAACAGTAGTTTCATGTAAGACACGATACAATCCTATTATTGTGTGAAAAAGGATAGATAATAATGTCTATAAATTCTTTTGAGAATTATCCTATTAGCTGGAAACCTGTTGTTGATAAAACAAGGAAAACACTATATAGGATGTTAACTAAACAACTGGAAAATAGGAGGATGGAATTATCTATTCTCTTTTATTGAAAAATTAATTATTCATATAATACTTAGAGAATTAATATATTGAGAAACTATAAAATTAATCCAAACTAATATTGCTCGAAAATCGAAGAAAGAAAATAGGACTAGTAAGTGGATCTTCTCAACTTGTCTTAATGGTTTTTTACATAGGCAAATATAAAAAAAAGTCGGATGTAATGTCCGACTTTTGAAAGCTAATTTTTAATCATTTGTTTTTTGGGTCGAGGGATATGCCATCCATATATTAAGGAAAGTATTCTTAATGAAACGATTAAAAGAAATAATATATATAGTTCTACCTCAGTTCCAGCCAAATTGCTACTAATAATAATACCGGTCAAAATGGTCCAAAGAGCATATAAGTCATATTTAAAAACAAATGGCTGTCTTTTGGATAATGCATCTCTGATTATTCCTCCACCTACTCCTGTTAATAGAGCCGATGTAATGATGGCACTTGAAGGAAGATTTAGTTCCTTTGCAAATAATGAACCCTGAATGGCAAAAGCAGCTAATCCGATGGCATCTAATAAGCCAAATGAAAGTTCCCAATGTTTCCACTTCGTTAGTTTATGAATGGGAAGTAGATAAATTAAAGTAATAATGAAAAAAGTAATGAAAAATAGCTTTCCTTGGCTCCAAAGGGTTGTTCCAGGTGCGCCAATAAGCAAATTGCGCAACGCTCCTCCTCCAAATGCTGTAATGAAGCCCAAAGCATAATAACCGATTAAGTCATAATCTTCTTCAGATGCAATAATCGCTCCACTTAATGCAAAAGCAATTGTACCAATGATGTTAAAAATCTCCCAAGACATATTTACTATTCACACCTACATTCGTTAAGTTGAAAATTTTCTGTCAATCTATTCAAGTGGATCTTTGATTTGAAAATTTTAAAATTGTTTGCGTTACCGATAAGTATTGTAACATCTTTTATTAGGTGTGTGTTAAAAATTTTTTATTCATAAAACAATTAATTAGTTGAATAGTGGATGCTATAAAGTAAACTTCCATCAGTGGGGGTTTTTTCTCATCCCCCACTGATGGTTAGTTGCACTTATCGGACCTATAGGGACAGTTATCCCCCACCTAGCTTCCTTGATTTCTTGGCATCTTGAGGTGGGGGTCTTACTGCCCGTTAAGAGTGGGATAAAAAGTAATAAAAGTAAACAAAAATTTATAAATAACCCAGTTAGAATCTGCAAAAAAGAAAATATCAATTTTTTCAACTAATTTTCCCGAAAGCTAAATAGGCAAAGTGACAATGCATAAAGTATGGGGGATAGATTATTTAGTTAGTAGAGAAAAGAATAAAAGAAAGCAGTCTGAAAATTAGAAAAATGTAGAATAATGTAATTGTCACAAAATTAATATAAGTAATATAATTACAACATTTTCTGAAATGGTTGCGAAACTATAAGATATCGTTATACTTGTACTATTCCTGAAAAAATGAATTACCTTGTATAATATCAGTGTGTGTATGGTCTGATAGTTTCTACCCAGCAGCCTTTAAATGCAGGACTACAAGGAAGTATGCAAAAAAAGAATTGAAAAAATCTGTGTTCTATTCATTTATAAAAAACTACTACTGAATGTGCCAGAAGTTATTTCATACAAGCTCTTATTTTTCCATGCTTTCTAGCGTTTTGCTGAAAGTACGAAAAATAAGAGCTTTTTTTTGCCTTTTATGGAAATAATGTATTAGAGGAGGTATGAAGATTGTATATTTTAATGAATGCAATTGGATTATTAGTTGTGCTTGGTCTTGTTTATCTATGTTCACCACATAAAAGAAAGGTGAAATGGAAATTTATCATGGTTTTATTAGGAGTAGAGTTCCTTATTACATGGTTCATGTTATCAACAAAAATAGGTATTTGGATAATCAATCAAATCGCGTCTTTTTTTACTTGGCTTATATCCTGTGCAAATGAGGGGATTTCCTTTGTCTTCCCATCAGCAATGGCAAATGAACAGATCGATTTCTTTTTTAGTGCCTTGATGCCTATTATTTTCATCGTTACGTTCTTTGATATTTTGATGTACTTCGGTATATTAACCTGGATCATAGACAAAGTAGGCTGGGTTATCGCAAAAGTGTCAGGCTTGCCAAAGCTGGAGAGCTTCTTTTCTATCCAAATGATGTTTTTAGGCAACACAGAAGCACTTGCAGTACTACGCCAGCAGCTTAGCGTCTTAAGTCAGCAGCGCCTGCTGACTTTTGGAATTATGAGTATGAGCAGTATCAGCGGGTCTATCATCGGTGCTTATTTATCAATGGTTCCAGCTACTTTTGTCTTTGCTGCAATTCCTTTAAACTGTTTGAACGCTTTATTAATAGCTAATATGTTAAACCCTGTTGACGTTAGCAAAGAAGACGACATCGTGTATGTCCCGAATAAAGAACAACGTTCCGATTTCTTTTCCACTATTTCTAACAGTATGATCGTTGGGATGAAGATGGTTATTGTTATAGCGGCAATGGTTATCGGCTATGTTGCACTTACTGCTGGTTTAAATGGAATTTTAGGATTCTTTATGGAGGGATTGACCATTCAGAAAATTTTCTCCTTTGTATTTAGTCCATTTGCATACCTGCTTGGTTTATCTGGACATGACGCGATGTATGTTGCACAATTAATGGGCATAAAGCTTGCGACGAATGAGTTTGTTGCAATGCTGGACTTAAAGAATTCCCTTCACAGCTTGGCGCCTCATACAGTAGCGGTTGCGGTGACTTTTTTAACGTCATTTGCTAATTTCAGTACGGTTGGAATGGTTTATGGAACCATCAATTCCGTAGTGGATGAAAAAAAGGCGAACATAATAGGGAAAAATGTTTGGAAGCTGCTAGTAAGTGGAATGGCTGTTTCCCTGTTAAGTGCAATGGTTGTTGGATTGTTCATCTGGTAAACAAACGTTTTACATTTGTTACGGCCAGAATAGTTTATAAACTTTGAACTAGCCCACCTAAAATCCAAAGGATAGTGACCGCGCATATTAAACACATGTGCGGTCACTATCCATTTTTGCTGTTTAACGAGTTACATAGCTCATCAAGGGAAATCTAAAAAATCTAATTTTCTATTATTCATTCGTTGAAAAATTTGTGTGTTTTTATTCTATTGGATAGTCAAATGTATATCCTTTTTTTTAAGTGAGGATAGAAGATATTTTCTTATATAATACATACTGTTAAGCTTTAGGAACCAATAGTAAGGGGTGATTAGGTGGAAAACATATATTATTCGGTAAAGCCACCTGAAAATTTTAATCAATTATCAGCGTTGTATGAATCTCAGGGTTGGAATTCTCTTAGCTTGGAAGCCGATGATTTAAAGAAAATGTGCAATCAAAGTTGGCATGCAATATATGCTTTTGATAACAATCAATTAGTCGGTATGGGACGTATTATATCAGATGGTGTGATCACTGGCATAATAAGTGGAGTAGGTGTAATGCAAGGCTATCAGTTTAAAGGAATAGGAAAAGAGATGCTGAAATAGGAAATTCTTTTCTTAGTATACAAAGCACAAGCTGAGTAGAAAGGAGGTAATTATGGTAATATTTTATGGTTTATACAAAAAAATGAATGATTTTCGTTTCGATGAATGTTTTGCCCAAAACTGGTGAAATGCACCCAATACTTCTTTCGCAAATAATTCTCCTTCTCCTTCCCGCCTTATAACTCCATAATTTAGTTTACTTTGGTGAGTTGGACCACTAAGCTGTACAGCATTTTCTAAGTCCAACTCCATAAAGAATTGCACTTCCATTCCTTCTCTATTTTTTATGGATGCGAGATAATTTCCGAACTCTTCTATAAGAATCTCGACCATCCATCCCTTTTGCTTACTTTCATTTAAAAATCCTTGAAATATTCTGATAAAAGTATTTAAATCCATTTAGTCGCCACACATCCTTTTTTGATTATTGAACACTTTTCAAACTGACAAGAAAAATCAACATACGGCAACAACTAATTGGAATGAAACTGGGGGAATGATATACTTCGATTTTGTCTCTATACTTATTACTTTATGATATGCAACATCATTAAGGGAAAGAAGGTTTTTATTATGGCTAGCTTTAGGTGCAGCCATTTTAACCATGTGGGAAATGTTGTCACTGGAATGATTATCGGGCGAAGAGTCGGATTATCTTATTGGTCTTCAAAGATAAGAGAAGCTAATATTCCAAATTTCAAGATGAAATTATATATGAAACTTAGCTAATAGACAAATTGAGCAGTGGTAGGTGTAATTGTCATGGTTTTAATTATTTCTTTATCAAAAGATTGGTATTAAAGCACTTCCTATTCTTTTAGTACAATGGCTTTCCTTTATTCATTCGCTGCTGTTCTAACATGGATCTTTATCTTAAAGCCAATAAATAATTAAAAGGGGAAATAAACCATTATTTACTTTTTAAATTCTTCATTTTCATTGGGTTATAATAATCCTATCGATAGAACATTAGTAAATTCAATACAAACACGCATAGAAGCTAGTTAGTTCTCCTTCTGTATTTAGTTACTTAACTGACTAAATGTACAGAAGGAGAGGGAGTGATTAATAACGAAGCTGCATCAGGATGGTTTTTATTTCGCTATCACTCATCAATAAATCATAGTGTTTTTCATTAATTTTGGCTAAAGCAACGTCATGGTAAAAGAATTCTGTGAAAAATTTTACAAATGGTTTGGACATGGTTTTCAATGCTTGCCATGAATCATTTTCCATTCCGGCAAACATAGCTTCTTGATCGTCTATAATGATTAATCGAAATCTCTCTAATACAACATGTTCTTGTGCTGGTATAAGCGTATGTACCTTTGATAAGCTAGTCTCCATATCTCCTACTACCAGGATTTCAACATCTAGCCCATTTTCTTCTTTTTCCTTTAGCAAGGGCAAATATTCTCGAACATCATCCTTCCAGGCAGAAATTCGAATAGAGGTTTTGGCATTTTGGATTAGTTGTTTGCTTTGTGCACGAATCGATGAATCTACTTTTAAACTCCAAACGCGATCATCAGAAAATGATTTTTTTAATGTATTATTTTTTAATTGTTTAATATTTGCTTGAAACTCAGCTGTTAATTTTTCGATTGCAAGCGGCAGCTGTAAAGCAGTATATAGCTTTTTCTTTTCCGAAACGGAGCTCAATATCATGCCCTTTTCAATCATACGTGATATCACTTCATATATTTTTGCTTTCGGAACACCGGAATATTTAACGAGTTTCGTAGCATCCATTGGTTCTTCGATTGAAACAAGAACTTCATAAACTTTGTTTTCATATTGGGAAAACCCGAATTTTTCCAACATTTCTTTTCACCTGCCTGCTGCGTTTATCTACCCTATCTTCCCATATTTTTAATCAAAAGGAAAGCCAAGCCAATTTCAATTTAAGAGAGCGGTTCTTATTCAGAGAGAATACCATCACTTCATCCGGTCGTATATTTATTCTTTGTTATTAGAATTTTCTAATTTTTTGTTGACAAATTAAACCAAATCAAAGTAATCTGTAATAAGGTTACTAATTAGGTAGTAACCTTTAAGAAAGGAGGATAACCATACAAATGCTTGAAAGGCAATATACAGAAAAAAACATTATTGGAGGGGAACTATTTTGTGGAAAAAAACAATTCTTACTAGTTTCATAGCTTTTCCGCTTACTTTTACTTCTGTTCATGCAGAGGAATCTTCACCTAAACAACAAGCAGAAACGATTGATTTTCAGATGCTGTCAATCAATGATTTTCATGGAAACCTTGATACCTCAAGTACATTAGATGGAAAAGAGGTGGGAGGCGCTGCTTATTTAGCCACACATTTAAATGAACATCAAAAAGAAATGGAAGCACAGGCACAAAATGTGGGGAAAAAATCTTATACCCTCCGTTTACATGTAGGAGATGCAGTGGGTGCAAGCCCATCTATATCCTCTTTGCTTCAAGACGAACCAACGATGAAAGCAATAAATAAAATGGGTTTTAAACTAGGAACTCTTGGAAATCATGAATTTGATGAAGGGATACCAGAATTTAAACGTCTTATCAGCGGTTCATCTGTTCATCCAAAGGTAGCAAAATTTACGGAAGGAATGGATTATACATATAACGGGATTGATCATGATTTTAAGTACATAGCTGCGAATGTTGTGGATAAAGACTCAGGGAAGCCTATTTTTGATCCATTTACTGTAAAGGATATTGGTGGTGTGAAGGTTGGTTTTATCGGGATCGTTACAACCGAAACAAAGACATCCGTTATTCCAACAAGTACAAAACCGTTTCATTTCCTTGACGAAGCAGAAACGATTAATAAGTATACTAAAGAGTTAGAGGAACAAGGAGTAAAAGCAATTGTAGTAATGGCCCATGAGGGTGCTGCCACAAGCAATGGAGAAACGACAGGTATTATGGCAGACTTAGCGAAGAAGATAGACGATGAAGTAGATATTATCTTTGCGGCGCACAGCCATCAATTTGCTGATGGCATAGTAGATGGAAAAGTCATCATTCAGGATTATAATTATGCAAAAGCGTTCGGAGATGTTCGAACAGAGCTTGATACAGGGACAAAAGATTTTGTTAAAAATTCGATTAAAGCAGAAGTGGTTCCTAATACGCGTGATGTAAAACCTGATCCAGAAATACAAGCAGTTGTCGATGAAGCGAAAAAAGTGACGGTTAAAGCGGAAGAGGAGCCAATTGGGCAAGCGGTCAGCGGTGAACCAATCGGCAAAGCGAAACCAGAAGAAGGTGAAAATGCCCTAGGCAATTTAGTAACCGATGCACAGCGATTTATGACACAAGGCGCAGATTTTGCGATCACAAATTCTGGTGGGATTCGGCAAGCGTTGATTCCCATCACAAATGATAAGGGAGAGCATATTCTTACTTGGGGATCTGCTTACAATGTACAGCCGTTTAACAACTATATTCAGCTTGTAGAGTTGACGGGCCAGCAGATTAAAGATGGATTAAATCAGCAATGGCAAAATCCAGAGCATATTATGTTCCTGCAGATCTCCGGTTTTACCTACACATATGTGGATGGAAGCAAAGAGAAGGATTGTCCAAATAAATATTGTGTGCAGGATGTTTTTTTAGAAGATGGAAAAACAAAAATAGATATGAACAAAACCTATAAAGTAGCTATGAATGAATTTCTGACAGCAGGCGGCGACGGCTTTAGCGCTTTTGCAAAAAATAAGCTCCTTAGAAATGATGGAACAGATTCAGATATGTTTGCAAACTATATTGAAAAGCTGTCTGCTGAAGGGAAAAAAGTTGAAGCAACAGTAGAAGGCCGTCAAAAACTAGTTCCCCCTGTGAAAGTTAGTTCTCAGGATAATAAACAAGATAAACATGATGACAACGGCAAAAACAGTAAAGAAGATAACGAAAAAACAATGGAGAATGGACAGACCGGCACTAATCAACATGGTAATAGCGGAAGCAGCAATGATGGTGGAATTGATGAAGACAGCCATCATGATAGGTCGAGTAAGGGAGAAAAGCTGCCCAATACATCAACAAATATGTATAACTACCTGGTTGCTGGTATCATGATGATTGGTATTAGTATGCTATTTTTTAAGAAAAGAAAGAAATCTAAGAGTTATTAAAATCACTATAATAAGAGGGCGATAATGAGAAAATTTATAGGTTTCTTTATTCTGTTGATTGGGGTTTCTTTGGTAGTTATTAGTGGCATGGGAATATGGAATCAAAAAAGAGAACAAAGTCAATCAGCAGAGAAAGCAAATCAAATGATGGAACAGACTCCAATAAAAAAGATGGAATTTAAACCACAGAAAAGTGAAGTCTTTGGAAAGTTGGTAATTCCCAACATTTCCGTTGAGCTTCCAATAATAGAAGGTACGGATTCAGAGGATTTGGAAAAAGGAGTAGGGCATTATTCTACTAGCGCTTTCCCGGGAGAAAATGATCAAATTCTTTTATCTGGACATCGGGATACGGTGTTCCGGCGTTTTGGAGAAATAAAACTTGGTGATCATGTGATGATAGAATTGCCATATGGAAAATACGAATATGAAATAAAATATACAAAAATCGTACATGCGGATGATACAACCATTATTGGCTTCACTGTGCCGAATGAAACCTTAGTTTTGTCCACTTGCTATCCATTTCGATATATAGGAGATGCTCCGGATCGGTTTATTGTATATGCTTACCCTGTAAAAAGGGGACGTTAATAAAATAGCGGCCCCTTTTTACTTTGTGTCACAAGCAATGAACAAATTAAAAATCAATGTTAAGTTAACGGTTTTTCATGCAGTCTGGAATTTAAAAAACAGCTAAGTCTGGCATTCCTATTCTAGTTAAACCTATAAAGGAAGAAGACGAACCTTTACGTAATATTGCTTCAGTGATATTAGGAGTAATTGGAGAAAATACTATGGACGTAGCTCCTGACTTAGCTTTGCTTTTAAAGAATGAAAATGAAGATACGAGAATGATTGCCGCCATATCTTTAATGAAAATAGGAAAACCTAGTTTATCAGAACTAATCCATGTGTAAAGGAATACGAATAGACCATTTCTTTGTTTATATCTTGTCTGTTTTATGATGAAAATATCAGAGTTATCCCCAACAAAGCTGCTCTATAGATTGCCCATTCAGTAAACTATCTTAGTGGAAAAAGTTATTTACTATCAAATTTGCTATTAGATAAAAAAATAATGATGGGGATTGTATAGATGTATTAGGGTTTGCTCACATTTGCTAAAATTCTTATACGCTAAAATGTTCTTATAATAAATTCACTAAGAATTCATGAATTTATTATAAGAACATTTTATACGAATATTATGTTTAATAGTAAGTTGCTACTTATTAAAGTAGATCTTAAATAGACTCCTAACATTGATAGAAGTGATTTTTATAACACTTAAAATTAATCTGACTCTAAATGAAAATAGTTACTAATATATAAAAATACTATTAAGTTCACTTCCAGCTTAAAAAAAATTGATTCAATGAAGCTGATAAAAAGTAAATAAGTTTGTAATTATAGAAGAAAACAGGATCGCATATTTTTTTAAAATCTTATGTAGAATTTTAAAAATTTTACAAGTATAATTTCCTAATATTAATAAGCAACAATATTATGGATATTATGAAATATAATTCCAAATTACTGTAATTAAGTGTTTAATAATTATATATTTGAAATGTTTAGAAGTTTATACCCGAATAAAAAAGGGAGATTACCAGAATGCAAAAGAGAGTATTATTAGGAATGCTAGTTCTTATGACGTTTCTAGGAACATCCGCTTGTGTGAAAGAAAAAGCTAGTATTGATACTGGAAGTAAAATAAATACCGTATCAGCAACAGAAGTAAAAAATGAAGAACATTTAGATTACTCAGATCAAAAAGATTGGGATTTTGAATCAGGGGATATGCAATCTCCAATCGATATTGACCTGTCTAGAACAGAAAAAATGATTGATGATGGAAACCTTGATTTGAAATATGGTTCTAAGATTTCTTATATTGAAGATAATGGTCACAGTATTCAAGTAGGAGGAAGCGGCCCAGCTATGATTGACGGAAGGCACTTCGAGTTTATCCAAGTTCATTTTCACGCACAAAGTGAACATACGATAAATGGTGTACATTATCCAATCGAAGCACACTTTGTGAATAGTTCACAAGATGGGCGTATTGCGGTCATTGGAGTATTTTTTAAAGAAGGTACAGAGAATAAAATATTTGGCGATATTCTAAGTAATATTCAAAAAGGCAAAAAGAATACTTCTGTAAGCCCTATTAATTTGAAATCCATGTTACCTGAAAACAATAGCTACTATCATTATTTAGGATCATTAACAACACCTCCGTTAAATGAAAATGTAGAGTGGTATGTCATGTCTACCCCTATTGAAGTTTCTAAAATACAAATTGAAGAATTTAACCAATATTATGATTCAAATAATCGGGATATCCAAAAATTGAACGATAGACATGTTTTAGAGCATAAAGAAAAATAATCAAGAGTGTTGATAGGCAGACGTTTCCATAAAGATTCCCTGTAGTTATTTAAAGGATAGCTGAATTCCATAACGCCGTTTATGGGTAAGTTGACTTTAAGTAATTTTTGTTAAAAAAAGCAAACGATAACTTTTTGAATATTAGACTTTCATACGGCTTCGACTAGATCCATCTTAAATATTGTTCAGATACTATGTTTCAAAGGCTTAAAGAAGATGTAAGTTCATAAAAGATCGATCAGATAAGACGGCTAGTATCTCCGTTTTTCAACTGTAAGGTGAGAAAGAAATTAATAGGTTGCATCTCTTTCCAGTTTCTGTTAAGGTAAAGAAGGAAATATTTTTGTTCGGTGTAAAGGATAGGATAAAGTTTGATTTTTCGTCTTGATGATCACTTTGGGCAAGGATAGGAATACATTGTGTGCGTAATGCACTAGGAGGCAACCAAAATGGAAAAAGGTTCAGTTAAATGGTTTAATGCAGAAAAAGGTTTCGGATTTATCGAGCGTGAAAATGGAGACGACGTATTCGTACACTTCTCTGCAATCCAAAGTGAAGGCTTTAAATCATTAGACGAAGGTCAAAAAGTAACTTTTGAGCTTGAGCAAGGTGCTCGTGGCGCACAAGCTGCTAACGTTCAAAAAGCTTAATAATAAATTAACCAAACATCTAAAACCAGATTCTTTCATTAGAATCTGGTTTTTTTATTTTCTTTCATTTTTTGCTAAATAAATATGGAAGAAAGTAAAAACAGAAGAGTACAAATTAACTCCAATGTGAGGTTTAAAGGTAAAAACCCTACTCAACATATGAGTAGGGCGATAATACAAGTAAAGTGAAATAGTTTAAACTTAAAAAAGGTTGCTTTAAGTATAGCATAGTAAGTCTAGTGAAGGTATTGTTTTAATTTTTAGTTTAGGCAATAGTAAACATATTAAACATTGAGAATCTTAGGGATTTACATCATTTAAAACTTCCGGTATTTATTTAAGTGGTTGTTAATTTAGCATAGATGATAAAAAACAGGGTTAATCCCCCCATTATGACAATGTTTGGGACCATTATTATCAAATTAATAATAAAAAAGGTGGCTAAAATCCCTAAAAATAACCCTAAATGATAAAATTTCAAACGGTGTTGTTTATACCTGTATTGATGAAAAACAATAGAAGTTGCAATGAAATAGAGCAATACAGAACCAAATACAAAATATAAGATAAATGAATAATGGACCTCAATTTCTCTTGTTTTGTATCCCGTCAATTATCTGTCATCTCCATCAAGGCCGCACTTTTGGAAAGTCCACTTTGCAAGCTATGTCCCGCAAAGTCCTTTGGAGCCATTACTGCTTTTTTACGCTTACCTTGTAACTAGTAGGTTCAGTCTTTGTGCTGACCTTTTTTATCGAACTTTTTGTTTACGCATCCACTGAGTAGCGACCCATTTCTCTCCTTTAACAACAGGGGATCCACCGTGAAGGGTAAGCTCATTAAGTTCAGTATTCATATAAAAATATTCAAAGTATACGGCCATTCCTTTTATTGGAGATACGGAAAAATGCAAATTAGGAAAATAAGTTTCTCCACCTTCTTCGACATCATTTAAGTACATAATTAATGTACTAATGCGATTATTTTTAGATGCTTTGCTGCTAGAAGCGAAATAATCGTGATGTGCTTTATATTCTTGTCCAGGTAAGTATTTTAAAATATGAAGGCCTTCAGCGTGCTCAATGGATGGACCCATTATATCAGAAATTCTCTTTTCAATTTGATGTACAAGTTCGTTTACGCTTTCTTCAAAAAACATGCCACTGCTCGTTCTAATGTTGTTTACTTCACGTGCAGCGCCAATTTTCGATCGTTGCATTTTATCTTTGGATAGTTGTATGAGTTCGTCACATTCCTCGTTACTTAGGACATTCCCTAAAAGTAGAACGAGAGGCTCTTCTAAACGGGTGACAATATCAATCTCTCTGTCTATTAATTTAATTTTATTCCCCGAATGGTTAAAAACCGTTTGTTCTTTGGTTATTAAAGATGTATTATCAATAATCATCTTTCATCGGCTCCTCAAAAGAATTATTTTTCTGAATCTTCTCCTTATTGAATGTAAACGATTGCTCATAAGGATTATATCATGTAAGATAAGTAAATTCTGCTAGTAAAGTAAATAAATAAAAAATACCTAAGTTTTGGAAAGTCTATTTCGTAAGCTATGTCCTTCAAAGTCTTTAGGATCCATTCTCTGCTTATTGAAAGGAAATGAAAATAAAGTTAGTTTTGAAGTAGTTGAAATTGAATACTCTATCAAAGGGTAGAATTTTTGGAAGTAAGCTTATCAACCTTTTTATCTAAAATAATATAAAAAATGTGTTTAGATCCTGTTTGTATTTTTCTTTCATGAGATATCATTTCGGCAACTGAAAATCGAAAAAGTGGATTTGAGAAGTCTATACAGGATTAATATAAATAAGAACCTTTAGGATTATTAAAGCGTAACTTTAAAAATACAAATTATACAATTTAAGCATGATGATCTATACTAATCCTATCGGAATAAAAGAAATAAAAATGAAATACCATTTAAAACGATTGATGTAACGGAAAATGATAGTTTCAGAGATGTATTGGAAGCTAAATATAGAATTCGATATGTCCCAGTGGTTGAAATTGAAAGACAGGACAATCAATATGAAGCAGTTGTACAAATTGGTATAGATTTTTTAAAGAAGGCCTTCGCATAAGATCATAATATATGCTATAAATCAAGAAATGGGAAATCTTATTAAGTAAAAACCGATTAAACTTATATGAATACTATAGGAAGGGGATGAAATTGTTCAAACGAAACAAGTGAAATTTGGGTTGATTATTCATGGTGTTGGTGGGACTATAGCTTACATATTAATACGAAACCTTAAAGAAGGAGTTACGAAAAAATAAAATATAGATTGGAAGATTTATAGGAGTAAATGCTTATACACTTGGAACTTCTGGAAGAAAAACATCCTTGGCTTCTCGAAATGTATAAACGAAAGGGCTACAAAGAATATTTTCAACATGAAAATGATGGGGATCTTGGAGTACTTATGTATAAAGTGCTAATTCCAGACCGATTTGATGCAGATATATTAGGAACACCGCCTTTTACAGATTCAAAAGTTTAAAGGCATTCTCTAACTAAAGTAGAACGTCTGCATTTTCTGAGAGATTTTTAAATGGGAATATGGAGTTTTACTTGCTCCAAAAATGTTAATTGTCCTGCCAACTACCTTACCAAGTACGGAAGAAAGATAGAATAGATGCCTATCCTCATTAATAATAAGGTGAGCAGCAACTGAAACAGACAGAAGAAATGCGGACAAAGTTATTCCTAGGACGCCTTTCGAATGAATGTTTAGGCATTATTTCTTTGTTATCCAAAAGATGATGGATAACAAGGATATCTTAGAAATAACTGCTATACACAGATTTTCTGATGTGGCGGAAGAAAGAGTGCCAGAAAATGTTCACCTAGATGTATTTGGTGAAGTATTAGAAGTGGAGATAAACGAAGCTTATGAATCAGCAGGAGCAGTAGCAAAATGAGACGGGATCTTGTTTGGCACATCATCTAGTGTGGTTAACCATTTTTTTTTAATTAGAGAGGAATTTATCCCGAAGAATATCATCATGCACATTAAGAGGTAACTTAGGTTTACCGGTTCCGATTAATCGATTCAGTAAAATACCATTAAAACAGTAAATGAATAATAAGGCGGTGAATGGGTATGAAACATTTTCTTTTCCGTATGATTTCTTATATAGGATCCACTAGCACATTTTTAGGAATGATGTCGCTACATGAAAATTTACCAGGAGATGTCGTGAATCAACTTATGGAGCACGATTCAATCTTGCCACCACATAAAGAAGAAAGGTGAAAATTTGACATGAGATAAATCAGTATCGTGTGGCGTCAATGTTTATTTGATTTTCAGTTCTTTATTTCTTGTCTTTTCCATTAATTATTTTTTGCCTTGGGATGCTGTTTATCAAATGATGGCAGGAAATGATGCTTCTCCTCAAGCTGCAGAAATGCTAAGGAAAGAGTTAGGATTAGATTTGCCCTTTCATACTCTTAGTGGGATTTACAGGATTTCTTTAGGTTTATTTATGAACATATAGGGTGGATTGATTTAAAGAACATTGATACATCAATTAATCAGGCTGAATTAGGAATAGCAATAGGTGAAAAAAATACTGGGGGAAAGGATATGGATTATCTGCAATGAACAAAATGCTTGTCTGGTGGTTTAAGTAGTAAAACTTAACAAGATTTGGCTTTGAGTAGAAGTCGATAAGGAAAAGGCCATTAAATCCTATAAAAAAATGGGTTATGCCGAGGAAGGTATTTTAAGACTAGATCGTTTTAGAGATGGAAAGTATGTTTATCTTTAACGGATGAGTATTCTCAAAAGTGAGTTCTTCAAATAACTGGTCTATTCATTAATATTAATAAGGATATTTAGATACTAAAATAGCCAACTTTGATTATGTAAGGATGAACAGGGCAGTTTGTATTCACGAAGTTTTTTCTTTTCACTCGGTTATTACGCTTGAGTGGCCTCTAAAAAATGGAAGCCATTTATTTTAAAAAAAGTGTTAGCTTGATTACATTAAAAATTTTTTACGACTATTTTTCCAATAGATTTGCTAGTCTCTAGTAATGAATGAGCTTTCCGCAAATTCTCAGCATTGATAGGGGAGAGGCGTTTGATTAATATTCAGCTTGTACGAAACCCTCCCGATGTTGTGGAAGCAACCCTATAAGTTATCAGGGAAATAGAAAAGAATAATTTTTTAGGATGGAGTAGTTCAGAGGGAAATCAATAGACAAGTTCCGCAAAAGGTAGAATATTTGTTAACTGAGTTCGGCCTTACATTAGAACCAACTATCATGCTTATGAGAGACTGGGGGAAAGGGTAACAAAGTGATAGCAGTCCGCGAGGATATTTAGGGAAAAAAGGAGTCGATTATTTACGTCATTCGACCTGGTTACAGAGGTAAAGGGTTTACGTATGTTTTTTCATGCTATGGCTACTGTAGATTTGGAATAAAGTCTGATCAAATTAAAGCAAAAAATCTCAATATAATTGCAAATAGAAAGAGAATGTTTTGAAAAAAGATTGATCAAAACATTCTCTTATTTAATGTGAGGAATTAACTTCTTTATAAAAAAGTTTGGTCATTTTAAGATTCTTCTTTAACTCAGGCCCCGTTCGTTAATCAAAAGTATGTTTTTAAGTTGAATGATAATACTTTTTAGTTCTACTTCTTTTTCTAAATAAGACAAAACCGCACAGATAAGCGCTTCGCTATGCTTTTCTTTTTCGATTTCTGTTTTTAAAATGGTTATAAGTTCATATAGCTCTTCTTGATAAGATTTTCCATACAGTTGTTTACTTATAATCTTCTCAGCTTCGCCAATAATTTTATCTATTAGTTGCTCTTTATTTACAGTATTTTCTCCATTAATATAATGTTCATAGGCTGATCGATTTATAATAGAATTAGAATGCCCTCGAATTGTATTTTCAACTAATATATCCATCTTGGCTAAAATAAACGCTGCTGTTTCCTCCATAGATAACAAGTTGTCTTCATATATAATCCAGAACAAATATTCTTTTAATATTGCTCGGTATATAAATATTAAGTCATATAAATAGGGTTTAATTTTATCCCCATATAAACTTTCCAAGCATTCCTTATGCCAAGAGATTAATCTAGCTCTTACTCTTTGGCGCAACGGTTTAAATTTTTCGTTCTGCTGTATAGGAAGTTCGGTAAATTCAACTAAAATGTACTTGTATTCAGTAAAATATTGAAACCGAAATACAATTTGTTGTAAAAACTTTTCTCTTAATGATAACCCCTTTTGCAAATTTATTTCTTTTATTCCAACAAAGTACATGTTTTGACATTGATCAAAGACCTCACTAAATAAACTCTCTTTTGATGAAAAGTACTTATAGATAGATCCTTTTGCTATACCGCAATCATTTGCAATATCTTGTACGGATATAGAAAGGTAGCCTTGCTCCTTAAATAGTTTTGTAGCTGATTTTACAATATTTTTTTTGGTAATATTCATTCTTGAAAACACTTCCCTTGACACTTTATGACTTATAGTACAAAATAATAAACAATGAGTCAAGTAACCGGTTGTTTGCTAACAAAAATACAAAATTATTACTAGATATATGGGAGTGTGTAAATGTGGAAAACCTTATTAATCCTAAAAAAACTGCTTTGGTTGTAATTGACTTACAAAAATGGATTGGAAATCAGTATGCCCCTTATTCTGCTGAACAAGTTATAGATAATTCTGCTGCTCTAGCAGAAACTTTTCGCAAGGCAGATGCTTTTGTCTCTTTAGTTCATGTTTCAAGTAAGGACATGAAAGATATTCCTCAACCTAAACTTGATACTGTTCCACCTTCATTAAATATGCCCAGCAATTGGGATGAGTTTGTTCCTAAACTAAACGTTTCTGAAACAGATCACATTATAACAAAAAAACAATGGGGAGCTTTTTACGGAACTGACTTAGATTTGCAATTGCGTCGCCGTGGAATAGATACTATTGTACTATGTGGGATAGCAACAGGGCTTGGTGTAGATACTACAGCTCGAGAAGCATTTATGCATGGTTATAATCTAATATTTAGCATTGATGCTATGACAGGATTTTCACAAGCGGAGCACGATCATGTAAAAAACTTTATCTTTCCTAGAATAGGTAAAATACGAACAACAAGTGAAATAATAAAATCTATGAATTAACAATCTTTAATTCTTTGAGGGCACCCCCTATTTATTGATAACAGGAAATTTGCTCTTTTCTAATAAACTAATAGGTAAACAGATAGTGAAAGTAGAAAAACCAAAATCTTTTTTTTTTGAAAATAAGATATTTCTTTTCATCTTTTTTTATAAACAGTTTAACTATTTTCAAAACGGTTAGTTTGGAATAAAGCTTGATTAAAAATGTGGATGCAAAGATGTCACTAGCCGTTTTCACACCTGACTTACGGAGAGCGAATACCGATATTATTTGTTCATATTACTGAGACTTTAGTCGAAGTTCCAACTCCAGGCCATATTCATTTTTCATCGCTTCTAATTCGGACATAAGATGTGGAAGAACGCCAACCCAGAAATGATTTGAAAAGAATACTTGTTGGCAATGCTAAGCATTGAGAAAAAAACGGGGAAAATATTCATACAAGTGACGGAAGTATGGAAAACATTTGATAGAAGAATGGGCAATAAATAGTAAAAAGTTAATTGAGATTAATTTAGAAGTCATAAGTAAACACTGAAGTATTAAAACTCGATACTCCCACTTTTATATAACAAGGAATAACGCATCGAATCAATTGATTCGATGCGTTCGTTTTATAATTTATTGAACCATTCATCATCGACTGGTTCTAACCAATCTGTTTCTCCCGGCGTCATTGCTATGTGCACAAACCAACTGTCCTTTGTCGCACCATGCCAATGTTTTACATATGGCGGAATATTCACCACATCCCCTGTTTTGAGTAATTGTGCTGGTTTTCCTTCTTCTTGATACCAACCCTCACCACTAGTCACTAATAAAACTTGCCCAATTTTATGAGAGTGCCAATTATTGCGAGCTCCTGGAGCAAAGGTTACATTCCCGATTGGTGCATTAAGCGGCGTCGCATCGGTAAACACCATTTGTAAGTATGCATTCCCGATAAAGTTCGCTTTCACTTTTTCTCCCAATGGAAAGATTGTGCTATTGCTTAATTCTTTGTTTGCCATATTAAATCCCTGCTTTCTTTTAATCTTTATAGATTTCTTTTGCGATATTAAAGGCTGACCAAGCTTTAGGCCATCCTGCATAAAACGAAAGATGCGTAATGATTTCCGCAATTTCCTCTTTCGTTAATCCATTTGCCTTCGCTTTTTGAAGATGAGGAGTCAATTGTTCAAAGTTTCCACCAGCGATTAACGCAGAAACGGTAATCATGCTGCGATCACGTGGAGATAGTTCTTTCTCTCTTGACCAAACTTCACCGAATAAGACATCATCATTAAGCTCAGCAAATTTTGGCGCGAATTCTCCTAACAAGTCTCGTCCCGCTGTTTGTTTTTCTGCCATTTTTAGTCACTCCTTTATTCATACTTTAATCGTTGCATGGTGTAAGTATAGACCTTAAAGTATTCTTCAAGGCAAGTGAGAACATGTTGAAAAAGTTCTACAACTTATGAATGATTTTCCTTGACTTAAAGTTAACTTTAAATGATAGATTCGGTATATAAAAAGATAGTGAGGTGAAGAAAATGAATATCGCACAAGTGGCAAAACAGTTTAATTTAATTGCAGCAACGCTCAGGTAATACGAACGCGTGGGCTTGATTCCTCCGGTTAACCGAAGAGAAAGTGGCTTACGTGATTACAATGAGGATGATATTAAATGGATTGAATTTATAATATGTATGCGAAATGCTGGATTAACAATTGAGGCGTTATTTGAGTATACGACTTTATTTATAGAAGGAATTACTACTTTGCAAGCTCGCAGAAATATCCTAGTTGACGAAAGAGAGCGACTAATAGATAAACGGATTGAGATTGATGAAATAATGAAAAGATTAGGTGGAAAAATAGAGGACTATGATGGGAAATTGCTTGAAAAAGAGACGGAACTCAAAAGAAGAGCTAAAATGGTAAATATTCATGAATAAGCATTAATAACTAACTAAAGGGGTTGAATACTTTGTCATGCGTAAAGAGGATGTAAAATTATATTCTTTGTTGTCAGCTGCGTAAACTAGCAAAAGTAATCGGAATGGAAAGTTCATTTGAAGGATTAGGCGGCATTTGTCTGACGCTTTTGGTGGGGCAGTTGTTGAAAATCAGCTGGCATACTTCATTTTTTGTTTATGCTCTAGCATTCCCCATTTTTTTAGCACTTTTTTTCTTTGTTCTGGACGACATGAAGCAAATGGGAAAGAGAAAAGTGGAACAAAAAATAACGATTTTAAACGGTTCAAACGATAGAAGCGCCTATCGCTTGATGATTGGCTATGGAATTTTGCTATTTGTAATAGTAACGATTTTTATTAATTATAATATCCAGATTACCCCGCTGATTCTAGAAAAAAATATTGGTAATGCAACAAAAGGAACATTTATAGAACGTTTTTACTCAAGTGCATTCAAATTCATACTAGCGTCCAAATATAATGTAGGGAGTATCTAATAAGTTCTCAAAAAGGAATAGAGAGAATAAAAAGGGTAGGTTAATGCTTAAATAAAATAAAAAAGGTTGTGAATAAATACACTTAAACTATAGGGTAGCTTTAATAGAGTAATGAAAAAAGCCTAATTTCTCAGCATTAAATTGAGAAATTTATGCTTTTTAATATTGAATGTTCTTTAACGTTGTAAATCCGCAATTTCCTGACGCTACCTCGATTGGAAATTTAGTCAAGAACAGAATGATAAAAGCTAGCAAAAAATTGATTAATATTAGATTTAAAAGAAGGATTTATTTGGAATAATAATATTCTAAAGATCATTGAGATTTAGTATGAAAACTTTCATTTGCATTTGAAGAATCACCAAAAGCGGAAGAAAATGAAAGAACAAGAGGATTAACTGAAAAAGGGAAATCAGATGCATATCGAATAACAGATATATTACAAGGTGAGGGAATGGAGGTTATTATTTCAACCCCATACAACCAATCGATTTTAATTCCTCAAACATTTATTATCGTTCAATGGAAAGAATTTATGAAGCATCAATCAAATAAATAATAAAAGGGTTGTTAAACATTCCAACAACCCTTTTATGTTTGTTAAGTACTTGGAATAATAGTAACAGCGATTGTTCGACATGGAGAATCCGATTTATTGTCTGATTTATGGTAGTATTTTTTCATTAACTCATTTAATTCGTTTTGAAATTGTACGAAGTTGTCCTCATCTAGTTTTAAATCTACGATAGAAAAAGTAGCACTGTCTTCCTTGGAGTTTTCTTCCTCTAATTTTTTAAGATAACTTTGATATTGGGTCATTAGGGACAATTGATAATAGGAAAAAAAATCTAACTTTTCGTCATTAGAAGCCTTTTTCCATTCTTCTCCATTAAGTATTGCCTCTTTTTCATTTAAAGCGTAATATTTTTCAGAAACCGATTTAACCTTTTTTTCTTTCTTCACATAAATAATATTAGAATCCAACATTATTTGTATATGTCTGTATAAAGTCGCTTGAGGAACATCTTTAATGATTTTGACCATCCCTAATGGCGTAAGTCCACTTTCTTTATTGCTCATGAGTGCTTGGCAAATTTTCATCCTTACTGGATGCATTAAAATTTTCACTTTATTACTCATACTATCACCTTTTTTGTGTTTATGTTATTCCCATTATAAATAATGAGAATAACATTAGCAAATAACATTTTTATGTGTTATCATTATCGATAATGATAATGAAAGGAGGTAGTATTAATGAAGCTTCACTATGGACTGGATGATTTAAAAAATTTTGATTTTATGACTTTTATTCCAATGCTAGCGCCATTTATTATTGTCGGAACTATATTAACTGTAACGGCATTAATAGATTTATATAAAAATAGAAAAATGAGAATGAATATTTTTATGTGGGCATGTATTATTATTTTTATTCAAACCATTGGACCAATTTTGTACTTTGTTTTAGGGAGAAAGGAGAGTGAAAGAGTGTGAATTTGAAAATCATGAATGTGACGAAAAGATTTAAAGAAAAAACCGCTGTTAATAATTTTTCATTTGAACTGCGATCAGGAGAATGTGTTGGTTTAATCGGACCGAATGGAGCAGGCAAATCTACTTTAATAAAAGTGATTTCATCTATTATTGATCCTAATGAGGGAGTAGTTTTACTTAATGGAAAACCTATAGAAAAAATGAAACGAGAAATTGGCTACCTGCCTCAGTACCCTAATTTTTACTCTTGGATGACAGCGAAAGAAACACTAATGTTTATGGGGCAGCTTTCTGGATTGCCAAAAGAAGAGTTAACAAACTTAATACCTGCAATTTTAGTGAAGGTTGGACTTGAATTGGAAGAAAATTCAAAAGTTGGGACCTTTTCCGGTGGAATGAAACAGCGGCTGGGTATTGCTCAAGCACTGCTTCATCGGCCTTCTTTTATTATTATGGATGAACCCGTCTCTGCTTTAGATCCAATCGGTAGAAGAGAAGTGATAAATCTGATAGAAGAAATAAAAAAAGAAACGACGATATTATTATCAACTCATATATTGGGCGATGCAGAAGAAATATGTGAACGATTTATCATTATTAAAAACGGGGAAAAAATAGAAGATACAACGATCACCGAATTGTTAAACCGCAATAGTAAAAATAAGTTAATTGTTGAAGTTACAGAGATGGATCAAAGATGGATTGATGTTTTGAATGAATTACCATACGTGAAGGATGTAGAAATTATTGGAAATAAAGTAAAGCTAAAAGTAGATAACATAGAACAAAACAAAAAATTTATTCTAAAAAATGTTCTCGAGAATGAAATGGACCTCAGAAAATTTGAAATTAATAACGATACACTAGAAGAAATCTTTTTGAAATTGGTGGTAGAAAAATGAACAGCTTACACGTACTGATAAAAAAAGAATTCGTACAAATGGTTCGTGATTTTAAAGTTATTTGGCTGCCGATCATCTTTATTTTTTTAGGGATAACTCAGCCAATCGTAACGTATTATTTGCCATCCATTTTGAATTCACTAAGCAATGGGCAGGGTATTACAATTGATCCAAGCATAACCAATCAAAAAGGAGAAACCGTACTAGCCTCTACATTAGGATCTCAATTTGATCAGCTTGGGATAATCCTTCTTGCCATTTCGATAATGAGTGTTATTCAGGTAGATAAAGCAAATGGCATGTTATCCTTTATTTTATCTAGACCTGTTACAGTTTTTTCTTATATAGGCAGTAAAATTATTTCAAGTTATTTGTTAACAGTTTTTAGCATTGTGATAGGATATTTCACTTCTTACTTATACATAAATTATCTTTTTACTGATATATCATTTAAACCTATGATTATCGCGTTATTATTTTACCTTGTTTGGGCACTATTTATCGTATCCTTTACAACAATGTGCAGTGCGATTATTAACAGTCAAGCTATTATCGCAATAATTTCTATTATCTTTCTTTTAGGCTGCAGAATTTTTGTTGGATTATTTACAATATTTGATGTTGTCAATCCAGCTAGTATGAGTAAACATGCAATGGTGACGTTAATTACTGGGGAAGTAAGATTAGATGCATGGGTGAATTTATTCCTAACGTTTTTGTTGGTTTTGCTGACACTCTATATATCAATTTATTGGATTAGCAATAAAAAATATAATCATGAATAAAAAGAAGTATCCGTGGTGAGAAGAAAAAATTCATTCAATATTAAAGGATCTGGTGGGAATCTAACCCACAAACTACTCAACAGCTTACGAGTAAAACTGTTGGCCGCTCTATTCTTTGAGCTACAGATCCTGTTTATATTATGAGATATAATTATTAATTTATGCATAAAAATTTTGATTTAAAAGTGCAAGTTAAGTAGAGATGCAACTCACTAACCGATTTTTTCTACAAGATTTGGTGAGTTATTTTTTGGTGAATTAACATCTGATGAAACTTCAAAAGCTTCCATTTGTTCATAGTCAAATGGCTTAAGGAGTTTATCTAGATCATTGGTATTGTTAATAGAAGGGTCTAACCAGTATTGCTCATCTTCAGGCTTTAAAATAACAGGCATACGATCATGGATGTCTTTCATTAAAACATTAGGCTCGGTTGTAATGACAGAACAGGAATAAATAGTTTCGCCAGTGGGTGATTCCCAACGTTCCCATAAGCCAGCCATTGCAAATAGTTCATTCGATTTTAACTTTATGCGCATCGGTATTTTCTTTTTATCATCGAGGCGTTTCCATTCATAGAAAGAATCGGCAATAATTAAACAACGATGCTTCTTATAAGCATTTCGAAAGCTTGGTTTTTCTTTTAATGTTTCAGCTCGTGCATTTATCATATTATATCCGATTTTCATATCTTGGGCCCAAGGTGGTATTAACCCCCAGCGAAGATAACCTAATCGATTCTGTTTTCCATCACTTATAACAGATAAAACTGATTGGGAAGGAGCTACATTGTAATTAGTCTTAAATAACGCTTCTTCTATAGCTATAACAATATCAAAACGTTTGATAATATCCTCAAACTCTGCAAATAAAGTAAATCTGCCACACAAAATGATCACCTCATTTTTAGAATAATTGTATCAAGAGGAATTTTGATAATCAAATGATGTTAGAAGTTAATTGACAGTCAAAAAATGTGCAATAAAAGAGGCTTCGATAAAACGTAGCCCCGAAAAAAATTCTATTTACTAAAAGTATAATCTCTTTCCACTTTACAAATACGAGTTATGTATTTGGAATACCAATCACTTTTACCTTTTTCCTGCGCTTTTTGATGAGGCATATTGTCTTTCCATAATTTTATCGATTCTAAGCTATTCCAATAGGAAACGGTTATACCTATGCCATCTTGATCTCTAGAACTCTCAACACCTAAAAATCCTGGTTGCTTCGAAGCAAGTTCATCCATTAAATTAGCAACTTTACCATACCCTTCATCATCTTTTTCTGTTCTTTGAGAAGTAAAAATAACCGCGTAATAAGGTGGATTTGGTGTTTTTGCAAATAACATTATATCGCCCCCATAGATTTTTATAGTAAGAATTTTAACATATGTAATAAATTAGTAAATGACTATTATCTTGGATGTACGATAAAAACATTCAACAGAATAAAAAAAAGAGGAAATCACCTTTCTTTAACAGGAATAATTTTATGTTATTTAAATAACTTTGCTTTAAACTTAATTCATTCTTCGTACAATGGTGTATATACCAATAACTTATAGACAAAGGGTGTTAAAGAACAAAAGCGCGGGGCGCCTTGATCATCGCCGTACAAACTGGCCGATTAACTACTCCACGACCTTATGTCTTCATCGGCACTTGTATATCCTGTACTTCGGAGCTGGACGCGGACCAAACTGCTAAGTTATCCACAACTCTATTTCGTTTATAATTTCCTAGACAACGAAGAGAGCGCCCTAATCCTTTAGGGCGCCTTTTACTTTATATTTTAATATCTACGTTTGCCTGTTTTTTAAGTTCTTCAACCTTTGTTACAAGCTGTTCTTGTTTCTTTTGCTGCTCCAAAGATTCTTTGATTTTTGGTTTTATGTCCTCTAGTTTCGGAGGTTTTTGACCAGAACTGCTTCCTTGCTGGGAAACTTGATCATAGTATGCTTCAATTTCTTTGTCTGTCACAGCATCTACTTTCACTTCTTTATCAACGTACGCTGTAAACTTAACATTATCAGCAATTTGTACTTTAAGTTGATTCATATCTAGACCTGCATTTTTTAAAGCTTCATTAAATTCCTTATCACTTTTAAATTGCTTCTTGCTTGCGTCTAATTGTTTGTTAATTTCGTCTTCTGATGCTGTATATCCTTTTTTATCAGCATCCTGTAGAAGAAGTGTTTGCCCTACTAAGCTGTTAATTGTCTGTTCTTTAATCTGCTTTGCCGCTTCTTTAGAGGTTGGATCTTGTCCCATTTGTTGAATTTGCGTTTGTGTTGATGCTAATAAAGCATTATAGTCGCTGCCCAAAAGTTTTTTGTCATTTACAATAGCAACGGTTTTGTTTTCATCCATTTTTTGCTTTTCCAGCTTCTTTTGCATCTCTTCCATTTGTTTTGCTTGATTCTGCTGCTCTGTTTGGGAAGAGTTTGTTTCTGTATTTTCTTTTGCTTTTTTACCTTCTGCATTCGATGAACATGCTGTTAACACAAATGCAAGAAGCCCTATAAATAATAAATGCATCCATTTTTTCATGATTTTTCTCCCTTCGAAACCAAGAAGTATAATTCCCTACTGTTAGAAAACCATCTAGTGCGCATTCTAAAGGAAATTAACTTAAAAAGAAAGCATTTTTACTGAATTTTCAAATCTGTAAAAGGATTGAAAGGTTTTTGTAATACTATTTGCATGATGTCATTGTGGCCATTGAAGGGCGATGTGAGTTCTTCTTTTGCAAGATGTTACAGTAACTAGTCCGATTAGTAGAATGCGGGAATGGATTAGGAAAGTAGTATTAGAACAAGTATAAGATTGTAAATGCGATCGCAGATTTTTGCAGCATAAAAGGCAATGGGGAATTGTTAAGAGTAGCGGAGAAATCTCCCTTTTTTGTTGAGATTTTGACAAAATAATAAAAAAGAAGAATCGAAATCAGCTATGATATACCAATACTTACTAATTTAGAGTGAATACAATAGCAATTTCTTTGAAATAAATGGAAGAAGACTAAATAATACCTATTTAAATAACAAAAACAGGTTTCACTATAACAAATAGCAAACGCTTCCTCGATAAAATCGAGGAAGCAACACTTATCAAGTCTATATTGTTAATTTGTATTTTCTCCTCCGCCATTTAATCCTTCTTCAATCAGCTCGTTGACTTTACTATTTAACACTATTCCCATATGGCCTACACCGCTGATTTGTACGTTTTTTGCTCCCTGTAGAATTGAAAGTCGATAGGGCACCACATAGTCGCTTGTGCTATAAATCGAAGTATACAGAATTTTATGGTTAGGATCTGTACCCACTGGAGCTTTCGATGTTACAAATTTGTTTGGTGAACCTAACGTTACCACATCGTTCACCTTGCTTCCACCGCTATTGAGAATATAAGTCAGGGAATTTATGCCTCCCGCGCTGTGTCCAATAATGTCAACTTTGCTCTTTCCTGTTTTCTTTAACACTTCATCAACATAAGAAGCAAGCTGCCTAGCATTATTTATACTATTACCAGTTTTATCTATCATTTCAATGGCATACAGTTCGTTATCGGACCATCCTTGTTTTTTTAGATAGTTTTTAATGCCATAAAAGTTTGTACTGTTACCACCTGCACCATGAATGTAAATAACTGGATCATGGTCATTTGTCTGTGCTTTGGAAATAGAAGGCTGGATAGTAAATGTAGAAAAAATAATAGCAATGCATGCCATTATTGAAAGTAGCAATGTCTTATTTTTCATGATTTTCCTCCTAGTTGTATGACTGTTTTCTTGCTACTTTAATTGTTATACATTTTGGAAGGAGAAACAACCGGCAATTTTTTCAAAGCTTGGTTAGTTGCAGCCAATTATTGTTTCCAAAATTATGTAAAAGAGGAGTTTCTATAAAATAAATGGAATATTTAGTATAATAAAAAAATAGTTCTATTGCAATTTAGAAGGAAGAAACAAAGTACATAGGATTATTTAAAATACATATAATCTGAAAAGAGAAAGAAAGGGATTAGTGGAATGAATTTAGGAGAAAAAATAAAAGAAATACGTAAAGAAAAACGATTAACTATTGCGGATGTGGCATTAAAAACAGGTTTATCAAATGGATATATTAGCAATGTTGAAAGAAATTTAAACAGCCCAACAATTGAAAGTTTAAGGAAAATAGTCCAAGCTTTGTCAATTTCGCTTGTAGAACTGTTTCAAGATCAACAGGAAAATTCAAGAGTAGTTCGCAAAAATGAGCGAGTCACCATCATGAAAGCAAATGACCAATCTACTTTTTATGAACTTTTGTCTCCATCTGGAAGCAAAGAAATGGGTGCTGTGCTCGTAACATTAAAGCCAGGTGCAGCTTCTGGCACAGAAGCACATTCTCATAAAGGAGAAGAATTTGGTTTTATTATAAAAGGAAGTCTATTTTATGAAATTGGCAATGAAACATATGATTTGGAAGAAGGAGACAGCATTTATTATGATGCGAATATCCCTCATTATTACAAGAATACAGGGGAGGTAGAATGCATCAGCGTATGGGTAGTAACTCCGCCTTCCTTTTCTTAAAAACTCGATTCTGATACTGACATATTGCGAGGAGGAATAGCATGAAGTTTAATAATAAAAACAGCTTCATTCAGTGCTCAGCGCCGCTTTTAAATAAGCTAAAGGCATATGAGGAAGTATTTTGGATAAATATAGATGCCAACAAACAAAAAACAATACCTAATAATATTCAAATAAATGAAGCAATGGCAAGATTAGAGCGGTTTGCTCCCGTAATTAGTGTGTTTTTTCCTGAAACGGAAAAAAATAATGGCTTAATAGAATCCCCTCTTGTGGAAATACCAAAAATGAAACAATTGATTGAAAAAAGAGAGAATCGTTTATTTGATGGAAAATGGTATCTTAAATGTGATCATAGATTGCCTATTTCTGGCTCCGTTAAAGCGAGAGGAGGCATTTATGAGGTCCTCAAATTTGCCGAAAAAATTGCGATCAATGAAGGTGAATTACAGAAAGACCAAAGCTATCTAATCCTTTTATCACAACAATTTAAATCTTTTTTCGAAACATATACGATTATTGTTGGTTCTACTGGAAATTTAGGATTAAGCATCGGCATGATAGGCAGAAAACTAGGTTTTCAAGTGGTTGTACATATGTCAAAAGATGCAAAACAATGGAAAAAAGAAAAATTAAGGGAAATCGGTGCAAAAGTAATTGAACATGAAGAAGATTATAGTGTTGCGGTGGAAGAAGGAAGAAAAGAAGCCGAACGTGATGCAAACAGCTACTTTATTGATGATGAAAATTCCGAGTATTTATTTGAAGGATATGCTGTTGGTGCTTATCGATTAAAACAACAACTAGAAGAACAACGGATTATAGTAGATGAAAGTCATCCTTTATTTGTTTATTTGCCATGTGGGGTTGGTGGGGCGCCAGGTGGCATTACATATGGGTTAAAGTCGATATTTGGAAATGATGTGCATTGTTTTTTTGCTGAGCCTACCCATTCACCATCAATGCTTGCCCGGTTGTATACGGAAAACGAAACTATTTCCGTACAGGATTTAGGCATCGATAATCAGACAGAAGCAGATGGGCTTGCTGTTGGAAAAGCTTCTAATTTTGTAGTGAAACAAGTCGGCAGCATGATAACTGGCTGTTATACCGTTTCCGATCCAGAGCTGTTTCTTTTATTGTATGAATTAATGGAAACGGAGCAGCAATACTTAGAACCATCGGCATTGGCCGCACTGTATGGCCCCATTTCATTTTATCGTAATATAAAAGAATCCTATATTGAAAATAACGGACTTTCCAACCAGATGAAGCAATCCACCCATATCTTTTGGGGAACAGGGGGCAGCCTTGTCCCGCTTGAAATTCAAGCAGAACACATTAAAATGGGGAAAAATTTTTATAGAGAATAATTTAAAAAAGAGAAAAGAGACAAGAATAGCGTGTAGACAAAGTTCCTTTTGCTTATTAAGCCCGGCTGTTCGAAAATGGTATTTCGAGGAGTGAAGCATTTAAGATGGAGTAAGGAGAGGAACGTCGACATCCTAAAGAATGCTTGTTTCTTTTTTCCTGTAAAAAAGGATGTTATCATGAAACTATTCCAATGTAATACTCGTCTTCTATTACGAAGAAAAACAGCTGCAGAATGACGTCAAGGAGGAATATATGGCAGAAATATTGTTTCAACCACACAAAAAAAAGAAGAAGAAATGGATCTTATTTGGGTTCTTCATCGGAATCCTGATGATTCTTTCTAGTATTCTATTATTATTGTATAATTTTGCAAGCAACGAAAAAACAAACTATTTTAAAGGGGAAAATCCCATCCTTTTAAATGGAAAACAAATCGGTAATGCATTGGTTGTTAATAAAACTGTGTATCTACCTTTATCAGCATGGAAACAAAATATAGATGCAAGTATTACATACGATACAAATAGTAATTCGGTCATTGTCACAACAAAAGATAAAGTAGTACAATTCCCTTCTAAATCTGTTTCCTATTTTGTTAATGATAAAGCAGTTGAACTTCAATTCCATCCTATTAAAGATGAAAATGGAGAAATTTATGTCGCTGTTGAACCATTAGTTGATTTTTATGGTGTTCAATATTCCGTCCTGAAGGATTATCATGCCGTGCTTTTAGAAAAAGATGGAGAAGAAAAAAAGTGGGGATCTGTGACAGAAAAAAAGGTGGACAAAGATTATATGAGGCTTCGAACGGAAGCAAGTATGTTTTCCCCTTATACAGAAGAACTGACGAGTAAAGAGAGCGTCACCATCGAAAAAGAGGAAGGCGATTATTATTTTGTCCGAAAAAAGAACGGGGCAGCAGGTTTTGTGAAAAAGGATATGATTGATTCTGGAAAAACGGAAACCGTAAAAGTGGACGTAAATATGGAGAAACCAAAGCTTTCTCCAGTAAAAGGCCCCATTCAATTAACATGGGAAGCGGTTTATACAAAAAATCCTGATACATCGACTATTAAAAAAATGGAAGGGGTCAATGTTGTTTCCCCTACATGGTTTAAACTATCTGGAAATAAAGGAAATGTAAGCAATTTAGGCTCGACAGAGTATGTAAAATGGGCGCATAAGCAAAACTATCAAGTATGGGGCTTATTTTCTAATGATTTTGACCCAGAAAAAACACATGAAGTATTTAAAGATTATAAAACAAGACAAAAAGTGATCAGGCAGCTGTTGGTTTACAGTGAAATGTATCATTTGGATGGCATTAATATTGATATTGAGAATGTAAACAAAAAAGACGGCAAATATGTTACTCAGTTTATAAGGGAAGCTACCCCTTATTTGCATAAAGCAGGTTTAACGGTATCGATGGATGTTACATTTATTGCTGGAGGAAACTATTCAGAATTCTACGAGAGAGAACATCTTTCCGATATTGTCGATTATATGGTAGTCATGGCTTACGATGAACATTGGGCAAGCTCCCCAACGGCAGGCAGTGTGGCCAGTTTTCCATGGGTGGAATCGAATTTAAAAAATTTATTGGACGAGGTATCCAGTAATAAATTAATCTTGGCTGTGCCACTTTATACAAGACTTTGGGAAGAAAAAGAAAATGGAAACATCTCTTCCAAAGCGCTGTCGATGGAGAAAGTGGAGGAATGGCTGAAAAGAAATAAAGTAATGCCAACGTATGATGAAGCGAGTGGTCAAAACTACGGAGAATATTTTGACAGAAAATCGAAATCGACATATAAAATTTGGCTGGAAGATGAAATGTCGTTATCCAAGAGGGCAAACCTCGTAGATAAATACGGTCTGGCTGGTGTGGCAAGCTGGTCTCGCTATTTTGCCAATGATACCGCATGGCCATCCTTGGCATTAAAAGATGGCAAGAACAAAGAATAATAAAAAAATCCGAGTTTATTTCTACTAAACTCGGATTTTTTTATATAGAAAATAGAAAAAATGTTTTTACGCTCTTATGGTTAATGATGATGATGCTCTATGGTCTTTTCTTTTGGCGCATTTTCCCGCAAAAATTCCTGATCGCTTTCGGTAAGTCTGCCTACAATGAATTGTTTAGTAGGCATGATAATCGAATCCTTACTGCCAGCTGTTAGCTTCAAAAAATATAATCCTTCCAGGTCAAAGCTTTTTTTCAACAGATAAATGCCATTTCCTTTTTCCTGAACCGCCTCTGCTTTATTTTGATAGGAACCATCTTGTTTCCAAATATCCACTTGGATGGAATCAGGATATTCTTGTTGTCCCCCTGATAGACTAAGAATGATTTTTATCGTTTCTTGCTTCTGTACAGAATAAGGGTCTGGCAGGATTATTTCTGGACGAAGCGGTGTCTCCTTTTTATAGCTTTTTTTACTATCTTCCCTAAGGGAACAAGCATTTAATAATAAGCAAAGCATGCAGACAACCATATACAAATGCCCTCTATTTTTTACCAATTGAAGAAAAACTCCTTTTCCGTGTAAATTATTCATAGAAAAACTTCCTTAATCTAGGAAGTTGCTGAATGAGTAACCTGTCCGCCAGAAAGACTGCAAAGATGGATAATCCAACTAAGGGAAATAAAAATCCAAGCACAGCCACTAAAAGAAGAAATTGTTTCTTCTTCCAAACACTAGGGGATTTCGGTGCACCCATCGTTTTCTTCGGTTTTCGTTTTAACCATAGATAGAATCCGCTGCAAGCAACAAAGATAATTCCTAAACAAACAATGAGACTTATTAATTGATTGATAAAACCAAATTGGGTGCCTTTATGAAGCGTAATGCCCCATGCAATTATTTTACCTATTATTCCATAGTTGTTATAGCGATAATCAGCAAGAACTGCTCCTGTATATTGATCAATATGCATGGTCGCTTCATCCTGAGCCTTGGGAGGAAACACAGACAGCGTATATACACCATCTTTCGTTTTAGGAATAAATACCGTATAAGTTGGATGGATGCCTTCACGGTTGGCAATCGATACAACATCATCCATGGTTAGTGGGACAAATCCTTGAATGGTAGATGCAGGAACTTGTAAGTTTTCTGCTGCCCATGGAACTTCTGCAACATCTTTTGTTTTAGTTAAGGAGGCAGGGGCACTTCCTGTCCAAATCGAAGGAGGATATCCTGCACCTGAATTAGTCGTTGCTATTTGAAAATTTGCACCCCAAAATCCAGACCACGGCAAACCTGTTAGGATTAAAAATACCATTCCCAACGTTAGCCAATAAGCTGGGACGGCATGCAGATCTCTTCGGAATATCTTTTTTCCTTTATTCATACGGGGAAAAAGGGTGCCGGCCATCTTTAAGCTTTTTTTTGGAAACCATAAATAAAGACCAGTTATAATGAGAACGAGCGTCCAGCAGGCAGCTAACTCTACGATTCTATCACCAAGTTTACCAGCCATCAGCTCACCATGGATTTCTTCTATTTTGTCCATTATTCTGTCCTTATTATTTAATTTTCCTATAATTTCTCCTGAATAAGGATTGATAAAAATAGTATATATTTCATTGTTCGAGACAATCGTAACTTCACTTGACCGAGTAGCAGATTCACCTGGTCGATATTTAGTAACAATAGCGTCAGGAAATTGATTTTTCACCAAATTTATTTGATTGGATGGAGGAATTTTATCTCCCTTTGCTGCGATTCCCATCCATTCTTTATAAAGAATTTGTTCCATTTGCGGCTTAAACAAATACATTGAACCGGTTATAGATAAAAGGATAAGAAACGGTGCAAATACGATGCCTGCATAGAAATGCCATCTCCATACAAGGCCGTACAGCGAATCGTTCTTTTTTTGATTGGGTGAATCCATAAGTAAAGCTTCCATAATTATACTCCTTTTTGCTGCTGTGTGCTTTTTTATTTACCAATAATAGTGATAGAAATGAAAGGAAAAAACATCATCCTTTTTCCCATTTCAGAAAAAGGATGATGTTTTTAATAATATTACACTATTAGAATCGTAGAAAAGTATCAATTCTTTTTTGACAAAAAAATGAGCATTTTGTTAGAGTTTACATTTTTGTCACAATTCTTTATCTTTTCATAGGGAGCATTTTGGTGAAAAGTGTTTAGGGTATAAAACGATTGTACGTCGATTTACAATAGCTCTGCCTTTTTTAAATGGGATCTTTTTATCCCACACTTAACGGGCAGTAAAACCCCCACTGATGGAAGGATCACTTTATGAACTTTTTCTTTTTTCTTTTCAATTGAATGAATTGTTTGATATGATACTGACATCAAGTTTATTGGATAAAGCTTCTAGGTGAAGAGGAAGAAACTCTTTTACGCCTACAATAAGAAACCGCTTTCTTTATGTTTTGTTTTTTATTTTCCTCATTAGGGAATAATTATTGTAGGTATTTTTGATAAAGTGAACCTTTCCATCAGTGGGGGTTTTCTTCATCCCCCACTGATGGTTAGTTGAACTTATCGGACCTTTACGGGCGAGTTTCAACACCTAGCTTCCTCGATTTCTCGGCATCCCCGAGGTGGGGGTCTTACTGCCCGTTAAGAGTGGGATAAATAAAAGGAGTGTTGAAGTGTATGTCAATTGAAAACCCAAGTCGTGAAGAAATTAGCAATATTTTAAAAAAAGCAAAAAGAATTGCTGTGGTAGGATTAAGTAATAATCCTGGAAAAACATCTTATATGGTTGCAAATGTGATGAAAAATGCCGGATATGAAATTATTCCTGTTAATCCAACCGTGGATGAAGTGTTTGGAATAAAGGCTGTTGACAAGCTATCCGATATAAAAGAGCATGTGGATATTGTGAATGTATTTAGAAGACCAGAACATCTTCCTTCTGTTGCAGATGAATTTGAACAAATCGATGCAGATGTATTTTGGGCACAACTAGGTATTGCACATGAAGAAACATTTAAACGTTTAAAAGATAAAGGATATACGGTCATTATGGATCGCTGTATTAAAATTGAGCATGCCAATAGGAGCTAATTTGGCTTACAGAGGGATAGGATGCAAGTATGTTTTATTATTACAGCATTCCATCCCTTTTTGTGTTCTGTTTAATGGAAAGGAATGTGTTTTGTTCAAAATCCTTGCACTTATTGTAGGTTATTTTAGAGTGCAAAAAGAGGGTCACTTTTTATTTGTACATATTCTGTGTTAACATAATATAGATGTTTTATAAAGATTTCATAAAAAATTCCTTTTTCTTTTTATTTTCTTCGTTTATTATTTATTTTACCTGTTCCTTTTTCCTCCTTTTTAAGGAAAACTTATTAGGACTCGTCGTAAACAATAAAAAATGGTACAATACACGATAGAACATTTGTTCTTTTTCGTTTATTGATTCACTCTTCATGTCGGCGAGCAGCTAGCGATAGTGAAAGCTAAAAGTTTATCCCACACTTAACGGGCAGTAAAACCTCCACCTCAAGATACTGGAGAAATCGAGGAAGCTAGGTGGGGGATAACTGCCCGTAAAGATCTGATAAGTTCAACTAGCCATCAGTGGGGGATGTAAAAAACCCCCACTGATGGAAGGTTCACTTTATTTGAAAAATGGGAGGAGGTTGTACAAGACCTTCTTTTCTTCTCGTTTCGATAAAATTGCGCTTTTCGAAAATATTTAGAAATTTAAAGGATAATGAAGTTATTAGACGAATACATAAACAATTGTTCGACATGATACATAGATAGATAACATGTCGTTTTGGAAAGGTGAAAGGGGTATGTCTGTGGCAAAAAGTCAACAAACTTTTGATTATAATGATGATGCCATACAAGTCTTGGAAGGGCTGGAGGCTGTTAGAAAACGCCCTGGCATGTATATAGGAAGTACGGATTCCAGAGGATTGCATCATTTAGTATATGAGATTGTAGATAACGCGGTGGATGAAGCACTTGCCGGATTCGGCGATACCATTATGGTGAAAATTCATCGTGATAATAGCATAAGTGTACAAGATAAAGGCAGAGGAATGCCAACAGGTATGCATAAAATCGGCAAGCCTACTCCAGAAGTCATCTTTACGGTGCTTCATGCTGGAGGGAAATTTGGACAAGGTGGATACAAAACAAGTGGAGGCCTGCATGGTGTTGGGGCATCGGTTGTGAATGCATTGTCTGAATGGGTTGTTGTCAAAATTAAAAGGGATGGATTTGTGTATGAACAGCGTTTTGAACATGGAGGAAAACCTGTTACGACACTGGAGAAAACAGGGAAAACAAACCAAACCGGCACGACCATTCATTTTAAACCAGATAAAACAATTTTTTCGACCCTTACGTATAATTACGAAACCCTTTGTGAACGTTTAAGGGAATCTGCTTTTTTATTAAAAGGGCTGCGAATAGAATTAATCGACGATCGAAATGATGAGCATCAAGTATTTCATTATGAAAATGGCATTGAAGCTTTTGTGGAATATTTAAACGAAGAAAAAGATGCGCTTCATCAAGTTGTAAGTTTTGAAGGGGAAAACAATGGAATTGAAGTAGAATTTGCTTTTCAATTTAATGATGGCTATTCTGAAAATGTTCTATCATTCGTCAACAATGTACGCACAAAAGACGGCGGTACACATGAGGCTGGTTCGAAAACAGCGATGACGAGAATGTTAAATGAATATGGAAGAAAAGTAAATCTTTTAAAAGAAAAAGATAAAAACCTGGATGGATCGGATATTCGCGAAGGACTTGCTGCCATTATTTCGGTTCGGGTTCCCGAAGATTTGCTTCAATTTGAAGGACAAACAAAAGGAAAGTTAGGCACAAGCGAGGCAAGGTCTGCAGTAGATGCTGTTGTATCAGAACATCTTGCCTACTTTTTAGAGGAAAATCCAGAAACCAGCTCCCTGCTTATTAAAAAGGCGATAAAGGCTTATCAAGCAAGAGAAGCAGCAAGAAAAGCAAGGGAAGAAGCAAGAAGCGGCAAAAAAAGAAAACGGTCAGAAGCCGTTTTATCTGGAAAGTTAACGCCGGCTCAATCCAGAAACCCGCTGAAAAATGAATTATATTTAGTCGAAGGGGACTCGGCTGGAGGATCTGCTAAACAAGGAAGAGACCGCCGCTTTCAAGCTGTATTGCCTTTGCGGGGGAAAGTCATAAATACCGAAAAAGCGAAACTTGCTGATATTTTTAAAAACGAAGAAATAAATACAATTATTCACGCAATCGGCGGAGGGGTCGGAGCTGAATTTAGTGTGGATGATTCCAATTATGAAAAAATTATTATTATGACGGATGCGGATACAGACGGTGCACATATTCAAGTGCTTCTGTTAACCTTTTTCTACCGTTATATGAAACCTCTTATAGAGGCAGGAAAAGTTTATATTGCCCTGCCGCCTTTATATAAAGTAAGCAAAGGCTCTGGCAAAAAAGAGGTAATTGAATACTCATGGAGTGATGATGATCTCCAGGATGCCATAAAAAAAGTCGGCAAAGGATATATTCTGCAAAGGTACAAAGGACTCGGTGAAATGAATGCGGACCAGCTTTGGGAAACAACGATGAATCCGGAAACAAGAACATTAATCCGCGTAAAAATAGATGATATTGCACGAGCTGAACGCCGTGTTACGACCTTAATGGGTGATAAAGTAGAACCAAGAAGAAAATGGATTGAAACAAACGTTGCTTTTGGATTAGAAGAAGAAGGCAATATTTTAGAAAATGAAAATATAGTGGTTGCAGAGGAGGGAAGTCCATCATGAGTTCGGTCGAACAATTTCGTGATTTGCCATTAGAGGACGTTCTCGGCGACCGGTTTGGACGCTACAGTAAATATATTATTCAAGAACGGGCGCTGCCAGATGCTAGAGATGGATTAAAACCCGTTCAGCGCCGCATTCTTTATGCCATGCATGAAGATGGCAATGTACATGATAAAAATTTCCGTAAATCGGCAAAAACTGTGGGAAATGTAATCGGCAACTATCATCCACATGGAGACTCCTCTGTATATGATGCGATGGTGCGAATGAGCCAGGAATGGAAAGTAAGAAATCTGCTTATTCAAATGCATGGGAATAACGGAAGCATAGACGGCGATCCCCCTGCTGCCATGCGTTATACAGAAGCCCGCCTTTCCGCTATCTCAGCTGAACTGCTGAAGGATATCGAAAAAAGAACGGTGGAATTTATTCCGAACTTTGATGATACATCCAGTGAACCGACTGTGCTGCCGGCAAAATTTCCTAACCTTTTAGTAAATGGTTCCACCGGGATTTCTGCTGGATACGCAACCGATATTCCTCCTCATCATCTAGATGAAGTAATTGACGGTGTTATCGAAAGAATGGATCATCCGAATAATACGGTGGATGATATTATGCAGCATATTAAAGGTCCTGACTTTCCAACCGGAGGCATCATCCAAGGGGTGGAGGGAATCAAAAAAGCCTATGAAACGGGTAAAGGAAAGATTATTGTCCGTGGCAAAACAGAGATTGAGGAAATTCGCGGTGGAAAGCAGCAAATCGTATTAACAGAAATACCCTATGAAATAAACAAAAGCAATTTAGTGAAAAAAATAGATGAACTTCGTCTGGACCGTAAAGTCGAGGGAATAGCAGAGGTTCGTGATGAAACCGACCGTACAGGCTTGCGCATTGTGGTGGAACTGAAAAAAGATGCAGACGCAAATGGAATTTTGCATTATTTATTTAAAAACACCGATCTGCAGATTACGTATAGTTTTAATATGGTGGCAATCCATAATAAACGACCTAAATTAATGGGTATTTTAGATTTATTAGATGCCTATATTGCCCATCAAAAAGAAGTAGTAACAAAACGTACGCAATTTGATCTGCAAAAAGCAAAAGACCGCCAGCATATTGTCGATGGATTAATAAAAGCTTTATCTATTTTAGATGAAGTGATAGCAACCATCCGTGCATCAAAAGATAAACGCGATGCGAAGAACAATTTAATGGATGCCTATCAATTTACGGAGCCGCAGGCGGAAGCCATTGTATCCTTGCAGCTTTATCGTTTGACCAATACAGATATTACAGCACTTCAAGCAGAAGCTGAAGAACTGGCAAAAAAAATTGAAGAATGGACAGCTATTTTAGCAAGCGAAAAGAAATTGCTTTCCGTTATAAAAAAAGAATTAAAAGATGTGAAAAAACGGTTTGCAACGGCAAGACGCACGGTTATTCAGGCAGAGATTGAAGAAATAAAAATTAATCTTGAAGTATTGGTTGCAAGTGAAGATGTCATAGTTACCGTTACAAAAGAAGGCTACGTAAAACGAACAAGCCAACGTTCATTTGCTGCAAGCAATGGGCAGGATTTCGGCATGAAAGACAGCGACCGAATTTTAAAGAAAATTGATGTCAATACAACGGATGTTGTTTTGTTATTCACCAATAAAGGAAGCTATTTGTACTGCCCAGTTCATTTGCTGCCAGACATTCGCTGGAAAGACTTAGGACAGCATGTTTCTAATATTATTCCGATCGATCGAGATGAGCATATTATTCAAGCAATGCCAATTAAAGAATTTAAGTCAACAAAATTCCTTCTTTTCTTTACGAAAAATGGAATGGCGAAGAAAACAGAATTACTAAATTACAAAGCGCAAAGATATTCGAAGCCATTGGTAGCGATCAATCTAAAGGGTGACGATGAAGTAGTCGATGTGCATTTGACGGATGGCAAACAGGAAGTGCTGCTTGCTACCCACTTTGGCTATTCACTTCGTTTCCATGAAGAAGAAGTGAATATTGTCGGAGCAAGAGCAGCTGGTGTAAAAGGAATTAACTTAAAGCCAGATGATTTTGTCACTTCTGGAAAATTAATAGCCAATGAAAAGGAAGAAAGTGTTGTCATTTTAACGCAGAGAGGTTCTATCAAAAAAATGAAGCTTTCGGAATTTGAATCTTCGGGACGCGCAAAACGAGGATTCATCATGCTCCGCGAGCTAAAATCCAATCCGCACCGCGTAATAGGCATGGAGATTGTGACAAAACGAGATAGTGTCTATTTAGAGACAGAAAAAGGAATGATTGAAGAGATACAGGCAGAATCCATCCGCTATAACGATCGATACTCGAACGGCTCATTCGTAATTGACGAAACAGAAGCAGGGAAAGTAATCGATATGTGGAGGGAAAGCAGTCAAGAATAGAGTACTAGTCATAGAGGAAAGAGTGCTTACTATGTAAGTGCTCTTTTTTAAAAGATAAGAAAATATAAAATTTTTAAAGTTAGACTAGTGTCTAGCTCCAGCGCCCTATCGACTTCAACGCTTCCCTCACCTCGTCTATGATAAGTCAACATCGAATCACTACGTTCTTCGTGTTTCCTTTATCTCACTCGATTCAGTCCAGCTTATTCTGTCGATGAGCAAGGGCGCTTGCGCTTTTCTTATTTTTGTGTCATTTTCCCATCATGTGATGAAAGATTTTTAGTTAGGTCATAAGTTAAATCTTTGTGCTAAGCCTCTCCTTTTCTTATAAACACCCTGCTGAGACAAAAAAAATGCACTTTTTCTTTTTCCTTCCTTACATGATTTTACCATTATTGGACAAGATAATATTATGTTAAAGATGTAGGAGGGATTATATGAAAAAAGAATTGCTCTTTGCTTTTACTGCTTTCTTTTTTATGTCATTAAGTGCCATTACCGGGGCCTATGCATTAGAAAAAGAGGAAGTAGAAACGGTGATATATAACAATAAACTAGATTATTTTCATGATGGAACGCTTGAAACCATTCAATTGAAGGGAATTGCAGCAAAGGAAGACAAGAAATCGTTTAAAGAATTAGCATTGGAAGTGTATGATAGCACTGGTACAAAAAAGAGCGCTCAAATAGAGGGAGGATACCATCCAACCTTGCAAATGGTGGATATAGATAAAAGTAAAAATCAAGCCATGTTGCTTAAAGTTTTAACCGATGAAAAAGGAAGCAACGCTGCTAATTATCTGTATACTTTTGCACATAAAGAATTAAAAGAATTAGCATTACCTGAATTGCCAGGCATTACAAGTGAGTTTAAAGCAGATTACAAAGCAGAGTTAACCATCGAAGGACTGAAAACCTATTCTTTTAATCTGGTGGAGCGAAAAGAGCGTTATGAAAAATTAGGAATATACCGTAAAGGCCAATTAAATGAACCGACTGAAATGATGGTACAGCCATATAGTTCTTTGACTACAATGATTTATCATCATAAGCCGGCATTCAAAGGAAAACAAAAAATATGTGGTGTTGCGGATTCAGATACAATAGCGTATATGGAAACCATATGGACTAGAAGCAATAATAAATGGAAGCTCGAAAAAATTAAAATGAAAGAGATCAGCAAGAAGCTTTAATGAATAAATCCATTTTTTTTCGATTTCCTTAAAAATGCAAAAGAACTGATTCAGTAAGCTGCTATCTTATGATACTATTGCCTTTTGTATGGAATTTATTATGTTTTTAAAAGAATGAAGCGGTTTTTTCCGAAATATTCCTTCATCCCAACTCAATAAATAGTATAATGGAAATACTTAACGAGCATTTAGGCTAGAAGGGATTAAATATGTCATTGTTAAAACTTAGTGTTTCCGCCGGTTTGGGTGGATTGATCTTTTATGTTTGTCATTTACCGTTAGCCTGGCTGCTTGGTCCAATGATCGGCACCATTATTTTCTGCAAAATAACAAAACAATCTCCGAAACTGCCATTTTCTTTTCGAGATGCAGGGCTCGTTTCCATTGGATACTCCATAGGCATTACTTTTTCAAAAGATACGTTTATGGAAATGTTCCGTCACCTGCCATCCATGCTTGCCATGACGCTTGCAATGATTGCTTTTAGTTTGATACTGGCCTATTTTACGACGAAAATTACCCATTCAAATTATAAGTCTACCATTGCTGGAAGCATTCCAGGTGGATTGACTCAAATGATGGCATTGTGTACAGAACTAAAAGGCATTGATCTTGCGGTTGTAACGATTATCCAAGTCAGCCGGATTATTTCTGTAGTGATGCTTGTTCCGTTTCTTGTTTATAGTCCATTGCTGCATGGCAAGGTGCAAAATGGCACTGTTATTGTTCAAGCTAGCCATTCCTTTCATTGGTCTATCCTTCTGTTTCTACTTCTGGCATTAATTGGTTCATTGGTTGTGAAAAAATGCAAATTTCCAACTCCGTATATGATTGGATCCATGCTGGCTATTGCAGCACTCGTCTTAACGGGATTGCATGTACCAGCATTGCCGGTAGGCATCATAAGCGCATCGCAAATTTTAATTGGAATCGATTTAGGTTTAAGAATAAAGCTTGGAGAAATAGAAAATAAAGCGGTATTTTCCACGGTAGCAATTGCTTCTTCCATTCTGTTAGTTGCTTTCTCCTTATTACTTGGGATCATCCTCATAAATATGGAACACAACGTAAGCATCATTACGGCATTTATTGGTTTAGCGCCTGGTGGAATGGCAGAAATGGCAGTACTTGGGCAAGCAGTAAATGGGGAATTAACCATTATTACAACCTATCAATTATTTCGACTGTTATTTATCTTATTTTGTGTGCCGCCTTTGATGAAATGGGCATTCCAATTTTTTGATAAGAAGGAGAAACATGAAACACCTTCTTTTGAAAAAAGGTGAATAAAAAGAAAGGCAAAACCTAGACTTTAGTAAAAGGAAAGGTTTTGTTTTTTTTATGCCACACATAACGGGCAGTAAAACCCTACTGATGGAAGGTTCACTTTATTTTTCTAAGTACCAGATCTTGGATGTATGGAGGATTTTTTGCCCGGCTTCAAGAATTAAAGAACATGAAGAAGATTTGATAGATTATTTCCTGAAAAAAGAAAGGAGATATAATGACTGTTTATATAGCACTAATAAGAGGGATTAATGTGGGTGGACATCATATTATTAAGATGAAAGATTTAAAGACTCTATTAATCAATAAAGGTTTATTAGAGGTGACAACCTATATACAAAGCGGAAATATCCTTTTTCAGTCAGAAGAAAATGCAGGATATATACAGCAGCTTATTGAAGACGAAATTAAAACTTTTTATGGTTTTTCGGTGACTGTTGTTGTAAGAACCTTATCAGAATGGGAACAAATTATCCAGCATTGTCCTTATCCTGTTCACTCGCTTGCTGAAGGGGAAAGTGTCCATCTTGCCCTATTAGAGAAGGAGCCGTCAAACGAAGCGATCCAGCATTTGCATGCTTATGTAAATGAATTAGAGGCATGTGAATTACATGGAAAAGAAATTTATTTATTTTTACGGCGAAGTTTTCATAAATCCAAGCTTGCCATCCAACTTCAGAAAATCGGAATACCTACAACTGTACGAAATTGGAAAACAGTTGCAAAGCTGGAATTAATGATACGAGAGATAGAGAAAAAATAGGAACAGTTTTTCTAATGTACGGGATAATGAAAGCAATGAATTGTTACATTTGTAACCTTTAGAAAAAAAATCCCTTCAAAATTCATATGATATTAAAGGAGAAGTAAATGAAAAAAGAATTATTAAAAGCAATTGTCAGTAAAGAATTTATTGAAATATATACGGATGTTGATCATGCTGCTAAGTTCGAAGTAGGGAAAGTTCTGAAGTTTTCAGAGGATTTTGTATTGCTTGCAAGTGTTTCTCCAATTGGCATGTATGATGGCTTTCATCTATTGACTACAGATGATATTTATCAAATTAATAAAAATACAAAATATATTAACAATATTAAAAAACTATATACGATTAAGCAGCAAAGTCATCTTGATTTTGATGGGAAAAATGAGCATTTAATGCTATCGCTTCTCAAGTTCGCAGTGAAAAATAAATTGGTTATTTTCGTTAAACTCTTTCAAGAAGGTATGGTTCAAGGTTTGGTTAAAAAGATTGAAAATGAGATGCTGGTAGTATCCATTTTAGATGACGATGGAGAATATGACGGTGAAGCCTATATAAGATTAGAAGATATAAATTCTATTACTTGTGATGATGAGCAGGCTGTATGTTTAAAACTATTATCCTTAAATGCTGCAGAATGACGTTATAGAGTTTGTTTTGGAATAATCCAATGAATGAAATTCGATCTAGCGCCAATAAATGGCTTTCTGACTAAAGAATAAGTTTATTGAATGTATTACGATGGAGATTTAATCAGTTGATAGAATTTCTAGGAGAAGATAAAAGTCAAGGTGGAAATTTAATGAAGAAAATTAAAATAGCTTTATTGCACGTATTGCCGATTACTGGAAATATAGAACATAATCAACTCCTTATTGAAAGGGCGGTGAAACTGGCTGCAAAGAAAAAGGCTGATTGGATTGTCACACCAGAATTAGCTGTAAGCGGCCTGCAGTTTTCCAGAAAGATTGGGACTGATTGGATTAGCAAGCAGCCTGATGAATGGATGACAAACTTTATCGAGTTGGTTAAGTCCAGCAATGCAAATGTATTTCTTGGATGTCCGGAAAAGTCCCCTAATCAAAAGGAGTTTTATAATTCTGTATTTGTTATTAATCAAAAGGGTCGTCTTATTGGAAAACAAAGAAAGCTGACTATTGTAGATGAATGGAGTACTGCTGGTGAGGTGTTGGAACCAATCGATATGGGGAATGTAAAAGCAGGCATTGTCATTTGTGCAGACGCCTATACGAAAAATATTGCGGCTGCACTTGCAGCGAACGGCGCAGAGATACTAGTTGCTCCATCCTCTTGGGGACCAGGCTTACACGGACCAAACGGTGAGTGGGAACAAAGGTCAAAAGAAACAGGACTTCCCATGTTCGTATGTAACCGGACAGGAGAGGATGAAACAGTAGCATTTTGGGAAGCCGAAAGTCTTGTAATCAAAAATGGAAAGCGGCTTCTTACCCATAAATCGAGACAATCCGCTATTTTAACATTTGAATGGAATTTAGAAACGATGGAGTTAGATTCTGACGAATGGGAGGTAGAGTATATGGAATAATTGTAAAATGCTGGATAAAATTGGATAAAGTCGTGAAGACATTTTTAGTGATTTTTGCTGAAGCAAAAGGATGTTTTAATCAGTTATAAGACAGGAAAAATGAGCAATAACCTGCTATTCAGCAAGTTGCTAGGATTGCAAAAAGATGATTTACGTGGTTATCAAAATCCTCTTTTTATTTAAAATAATCTGAAAAAAAGGGGAGAATTAGTGTCTTTCCTTTTTTTTATTGATCATTATTCAATTCCTGAAAACATCCTCGGAATTTTTTTCACTACAACCCGTGATATTCCTTTATTCTCTCCGACTTCTTAGAGCTTCTTCGATTCCTTAGCAACTTGAGGTGGGGGTCATACTGCCCGTTAAGAGTGGGATAAAAACCCCCCTTCTTTAGTTTGAGTGCACTTTTTGCGGACAACAATGGGCTATTGCCTGGTCAGATTCCCCGGTGCTAATTTGGTACTTATAGAACCACTCTAATCATATTCTTATAAAAGAAAAGAATAATAAGGAGGTCTAGGTAGTTGAAAAAAGTTAAAGTTAGTTTACGACCCATTGTAAGTAAGATAAATTTACCCACTGTTTTGAAAACAACTATACTTCCAGGTGACTCAATGGAAAGATTATTTATTGCAACCCAGGTAGGAGAGATCTTTTACATAGGAAACTCAAGTTTTAGGACTTTTTTAGATATTCGCCCGCGAATCTTAAAACTAGGTGTTTCTAGTGGTGGATATGATGAACGGGGATTGCTGGGGCTAGCGTTTCATCCCGACTTTTTTTATAACGGTCTGTTTTATCTTCATTATTCAGTAGCTGGAACACAAGGTCCAGGTGCTCAACCTGAAAGTTTTAAACCTGACCCGTGTGATCCTAAAACTTTAAACCAAAGGTGGATAAATAGAGATTCTCAATATGATCATATTGATACGGTTGAAGAATGGATCTTACAATCGAGTGGTCATCCACAAAAACTACGGACATTACTTAACTTAAGAAGACCATTTTCAAATCATAATGGTGTCAATAGCTTGAACTTTTCACCTGAAACCGGAAAACTTGTTTTAACAACCGGGGATGGTGGATCAGGCTATGATCCATTTAATTTAAGTCAGGATGATATGGAAATATTTGGTAAAATAATTGAAATTGATGTAAGAAAAAATACAAACATCAATAATCCACCCATTGTCACACGTTTTAATGAACTTCCCACAACTATTCAGGAAACGATCACGGTAATGGCCAAAGGGGTTCGAAATATACCGGGCATTTCATTTCAAAGGTTTAATAATCAGTATATTAAATATGCAGGAAATGTCGGACAGGATTTGGTCGAGTCGATTTTTGCATTCGTTCATTATAAACCAATACCGGTTACTCAGCTTATTAAAGCTTCATTCATGAATTCTGAACCCGACCAAGAAGGATTTATGAACTTTGGCTGGCGAGGGTGGGAAGGTACTTTTCCTACTTCGATTATAAGTAGCTGCATTAATAATCCGACTTTTGATGAGAAAACAATAGCTTATTACAATGAAGCAGTAACACTTTCTGGGAGTCGTCTTCAGCCTTTATCTAGTTATTTTCATAAAGATACCAGACCTAATAAGTTTGGAGGAACTGCAATTACAGGAATCCAGCCATATATGGGGAACGGAATCCCTGCTTTAACAGGAAAAGTTGTGTTTACCGATATAGCCCGGAAAGAATCTCAACCTCAGGTTAGAGGGGCTTTAGCATATACCAGCGTAAGACCAGATGGTAAACAAAACGATTTTAGTGTGATTCATACCGATTATGATTTTGGATCTCAATCAGCACATTATGTTAATTTGGGAACGAATCTGAATCAAACCAGATTATATTTAGGGGTTTATGGCTCTATGAAAGTGACTGATTTTAACCAAGGTACTGTTTTTGAAATAGTTCCATGAATTACAACTATAAAATTCTACTTATTCTTGATAAATCTCTTTCATTGATTTAATTGAATCGATATTAAAAACAAAGGAGCAATCAGGTTTCCAAACTAAGGGCGCCAGTTCCTGTGGCAGCGTTTGTGTGATCCACATCCTGTGTACCTCAAGCAAGCCATCAGTGGGGGATGAACTAAACCCACACTGATGGCTAGTTGAACTTTATGTCGGATATTTAAACCGTCTGAAAAAAATGGGTAGAGTGAGACTGGGGTCATCTGAAGGATTACTAAATTATAATCATTTTTAATCTTTTGAAAATGAGTAAAGCAATTTCTACCCATAACCAGCTATAAAGGAAAGAAAATAAAAAGATACATCCAGTTGTAAGATATGAAAAGGAATCAGAGACGGCTGGACCTAAAACTGGAAAGTGAAAAATAAATAGTAGATTCATAATTCCTAACATTAAAAGAATAGCTCCAGTAGCAATAATACTTAATCTGTTCCTAAAGAAGTAAAAAGATGCCCCTAAGCCAATTCCTAACAATCCTGTTGTAAAAGGAAATACAATTAGTTCAGTTGGCTGTAGGATGATTAACAACATAATTGTTTGAAAATAGGATATTACTCCAAATGGAATGGAAAGCATGGAAAATAACAGAATAGGTGCAGTGGCAAGCGGACTTAAAAAATATCCTATACCTGGTAAAAAGCCACCAGCGGCCTGTAAAATAGCAGCAAGACAGCCAAAAATAGACCCTAAAATGAGCTTTATCGTTTTTTTATGTTTATTGAATATTATTTGAGATAAACGAACCTCATCAGAAATAGGTTTAAAAAAGTACACCTTTCCACCTCATTATAAATGGTTTATATATTTCCATACATTATATTACTATTTATTAGAGGTGGAACTAATATTAATATTCTAAACATCTATGCGATTGTCCATCAAACAACAAGCAAGGTCCGATTGGTCCTGCTTGTTATTTGACTATTACTTTTCCCACCATTCCTTCCTTGAAATGATATTTACATATCAGTTCATATGTAGTGGGCTGTTTCGGTTTCACGGTAATGCTTTTTTCTTTTCCCGGCTGAACTTCGGCGTCAATTCCGAGCTTTTCCACTGTAAAGGTGTGCTCTTTCTTACCTTTGTTTTTGAGTATCAACGTTGTGGTTCTTCCATTCAGAAGAGTGATGACTTTCGGATTAAAGTAATCATCGTTCAACTCGACCTCAATCGCTTTCATCGTCTCTATAGGATGAGTTACAACACCGGATTCGGCAAATACGCCGAGCGGGCCTAGAGTTGCCACAACTATAATCATTGCTAGCAACACGACCAATTCTGTTACCCACTTTTTTACGGACATTCACAATCCCTCCTTTCCTAAATACTATTTTTTTCTAATTCATAAAAAATTATTACTATTAATTTGGGGTCTAACGTGCTTTCAAATCGAAACTAACTATTTTATCGAATATAGTGATGACGGGTGGATTTATTTAACTGAAACATTACCAGAGATAAATGGGTTTATCGTATGATATTAAGTGTGGGGGATCAGGTTGAAGTACTTGAACCACAACATATTAGGGAAATAATAAAAGAAAGAGCAAAGAAAATTTTCGATAAATATTAACATATAAGACATAATGGTGTCTGAGTAAATGTGTTATTGTATGTACAAGAATTAAATTTGATAAAGTGAACCTTTCCATCAGTGGGGGATGAGGAAACCCCCACTGATGGAAGTTTACTTTATAAACATTAGAAGCTTAATTGAAATACAATTTGAGGTGATAATATGAAAGAATATAAAAAATGCCAAAGCTGTGCTATGCCATTAAAAAAAATGGAAGATCGTGGTACGGAGAAGAATTTAGATAAAAGTTCTATGTACTGTAAGCATTGTTATCAAGAAGGAGAATTTACGCAAAAGGACATTTCTGTAGATGAAATGAAACAATTTGTAAAAGATAAATGCATCGAAATGGGTTTTCCGAAGTTATTGGCAGGAATGTTTGTAAAAAAACTTCCTAAAATGGAGAGATGGAAATAGACATTACAATCTAAGCTGAAAGAGGGTTATGTAATGCTTATCTCATTTTGTTATTTTACGGTGAGCCGTATCATAAGTGAAGCGTTCTAGTAATAAAAATAGACAATTAACTGTGTTTGTTTTTCACATACCACAGTTAGCTGTCTATTTTTATTCTTCTCATCGATTCACCACTAATAGTCAGTGAACACACGTCGCGATTGTTCGGTGATCGCTTCAGTAACAATCTGTATGGAACGAAGTGTCGCTTGAGACCTGCGAGCAACAAGGTAAATATGGCGTGTCGATTCTGGTTGTAAGTTTAGAAGATGAACGCCTTCTACCTGTTCTGTTACTGCTAGTTTCGGCAGAATGCCAATAGCAAGATTCTGAGCAACCACTGTCTGTATGGTCGAATAGCTCTGAAAGATATTCATAACATTTGGTTGGAATCCAGCAGTACGACACAGGTTCTTTGTGTATTCAGAAAGGTAGGTCCCATCAGGTTCTATTACCCAATTCTCTTCCACAAGCTCATCTATGCTGACAAGAGGGTGTTTTATCAGTGGATTTTCATCACCGACTAGAACCATCAGACGGTCTGTTCCAAGTTTGATGAGACGTCGATCGTTTTGCTTGAGAGAATGAGGTTTTTCAAAATAAGCGACAACAGCTAGATCAAATTGATGGGAGTCAAGCGCAGGAAGACTCCCATCCGGTTCCATTTCTGATAACCTAATCTGAAGCTGAGGGAATCTTTTCGACAAATTCGATACGGCTGGAATAACAATTGCACGCAAAGCACTTGAGAAGGAGGCAATCCGAACAGTCCCCTGAATGACGTCAGAGGTGTCATTTAGAGAGTTCTCAATCAATTCAAGCTGATTAAGCACTGGTCTAACTTGTTTCACCAGAGCGCGACCCTCATGTGTTAATTGAACTCTTCGTCCCACTTTTTCAAACAAAATTATATTGGTTTCTTTCTCCAAAAGGTTAAGCTGTTGCGATACAGTTGCTGTGCTAATGTACATGACTTCGGCAACACGATGCATGGTTCCTAAGGTTTCGAATTGTACAAGTAATTGTAATCGCCAAGTGTTGAGCATTTGATTCCTCCTTTCAGAATAACTAAACATATTGTTAAGGAAAACTTGATTGTTTTTCGTTTTATATTAATTAATAATAAACATTAAGTAGATTAAGAGCAAATTTATGAAGGAGAGCGAGGAAAAAAATTGATGAATCCATATGAAAAAAGAACAGATCCTTGGGGGGATGTGGAACGACACGTTGGAAGGTATGGTGCACCATTCTTCATCCCAGAAATTATCGACCGTGCCGAGGGAAGCTATGTATACACGGAAGAAGGAAGAAAAATCTTAGATTTCACATCGGGTCAGATGTCCTCGACAATCGGCCATTCTCATCCTGATGTGGTGGCAACTATACATGAAGCCGCTGGTCGACTCGATCATCTGTTCAGTGGGATGCTTTCAAGACCTAGCATTAATCTATGCACACACATTGCCCAGACAGTAACGGCTCCTCTATCCAAAGTCATCCCTCTATCGACTGGTTCGGAAGCGAATGAAGCTGCATTAAGAATGGCAAAGTTGGTCACAGGGAAATTCGAGATTGTCTCCTTTAATCGATCTTGGCATGGGTTAACAGAAGCCAGTGCAGGAGCAACGTATGCTTCTGCTCGAAAAAGTGGATTACCTGGCTCACCTGGACAGTTGGCTATTCCCACTCCTTATGAATATCGCCCAGATTTCGTGGATGAAAATGAGAATCTTGATTGGCAGAAACAGCTAGATTACGGTTTTGCAATGGTCGATGCTCAGTCTGTAGGCAGCTTGGCAGCTTGCATCGTAGAACCAATTGTATCTGGTGGTGGCATTCTTGTTCCTCCGCCCGGATATTTAGCTGCACTTAAGAAAAAATGTCAGGAGCGAGGAATGCTATTAATCTTTGATGAGGCGCAAACAAGCTTTGGTAGAACAGGACATTGGTACGGCTTCCAGCACGACGGTGTAACCCCAGACATTTTGACATTATCAAAAACACTTGGCGCAGGACTACCTCTTGCTGCTCTCGTGACAACAGAAGAAATTGAGCAAAAAGCCCATGATAATGGTTTTGTATTTTACACTTCGCATGTCAATGATCCACTCGTAGCAGCTGTTGGGTGCACGGTCATGAATGTGATTGAACAGGAGAATCTCCTTGTACAGGTCCGAGAAAAAGGGGAATATTTAGCTGCAGCACTTAAAAATTTGGTGCAAAAACACGAAGTCGTCGGCGATGCTAGAGGGCGAGGTCTGCTGCAGGGAATTGAGATTGTAAGGGATAAGATTAGCAAAGAACGCTCAGAAGAGATTGGTGATCGAATTACGGCACGATGCCTTGCGTTAGGTCTCCATATGAACATTGTCTGTCTGCCTGGTATGGGTGGGGTTTTCCGAATAGCGCCACCTCTTACTGTGAGTTACGAAGAGCTGGATGAAGGACTTTCCATTCTTGATCAATCCATTACGGATGTGGAAAACACGTTATGAAACTACTGAAAATGAGCAACAAACCATTTCGATTCAGGAGAAAATCAGCTTTTATGGAGGAGATCCAAATGGTTCGGGAACATGATCCCTCTGTTACCTCGAACACCCAAGTGATTCTCACTTATACTGGATTACATGCGGTTTGGTTTTACCGGTTATCACATTTTTTGTGGACGAGGAATCTTCATTTAGCGGCGCGGTTGATTTCTCAGCTTGCCCATGTGCTAACAGGGGTAGAAATTCATCCTGCAGCTACAATCGGTAAAAGACTGCTGATTGACCATGGAACAGGGATAGTCATCGGAGAAACAGCAGAGATTGGTGACGATGTTGTCCTTTATCATGGTGTCACACTTGGAGGGGTAAGTAATAAGCCAGGAAGACGTCATCCGAAGATAGGAAATCGTGTCTTTATAGGAGCAGGGGCCGCAGTTCTAGGAGCAATCACAATAGAAGAAGGCGCAAAAATCGGGGCTTTGGCTCTTGTTTTGAAGGACGTTCCAGCTCATCATACAGCAGTAGGCAATCCAGCAAGAATCGTATCACCGAAATAGCTTTTAGAAAGGTACTAATCATGTGGAAAGCTCGCCAAATTCTGTACATGGAAATCCAATCACCGAAAAATTCATCATTGATTGCCCTGGCTTTTGGCTTAACTCTTTGCTAATTTCCCACTAGCGCCACATGCACGGTAAAAAGTGTGAGCCCACCAGCATCCAAGCGGAGATGTAAATCCTTCTATAGAAGATATCACTGTAACTATAAGATTAGTAGAATGCGGAAAAGTATTAGGAATTGAAGTGTTAGATCATGTAATCGTCAATGCAAAAGCTAATTATTACAGCATGAAAGTGCATGGGTAAATGTAAGAGAGGGGGAGCAATCTCCCTTTTTTCGATTCGGCAACAAAAGCCGGCGTTCATATGTTTACCGATGCACTTCGTATCCAATTAAATAAGTCAGAAGGGAATATTCACATCATGGAGCTCGTCCCACCACTCGTTGCAGAAACAAATCTTGAACCGAGCATGAAGGACGGTAGCAGCATTCCAAATATGAGTTTAGATACACTCGTTAAACATGGAATCAACGGCATGGAAAAGCACAAGAAACGAGTAGTTCCGGGTGTTTCAAAATTTTTGCGTTTTGCCGGAAAATACTTTCCAGACTTACTTTCTAGTTTAATGGCTAAAGAATGAGAAGTGAGATGTACCACTTTTTATCATTTCAAATATTACTATAATTCTTCATACGGGGCTTCCTTTGGTTCATTTCATGAAACATAAATCAAGGAAGTTCCTCTATTTTATTAATTTGCTGGATAAACACTTGTAATATATAACTACATTAAAATATAAATGCTTATTCCATTAAATGGCCCTTTAATGGAATAAGAAATGATTATTTGTTCCCTTCCGATAGCTTTCTATATAATGAAGCCCTTGACACAATTGTAATTTTACAAATTTGATTTACAGTCATACCTCCTTCTTTATATAGCTTTACTGCATAATTCATCCCTGCATGATTTTATGATATTTCTTTAATCGACCTTTAAATTTTCCTTCTTTCTTGGCCAGCTCAATTCCTTCACGAAGACCCTATTATTTTTGCACAAACAAACTAGGCGATGTGACAGTAGGTTCTTACAATATGAGGCATTTGGAAGTATATTAAGTGAAAATGGCATATTTTCGAAAGAACATTGGTTTCGAAGAATTATTAAGAATATTTCCCCTAAAATAATAATGTAAAAATTTACAATATTTATCTTTACACTTGAAATTTTTTAATATACTATTATTCTTATAAAAATACTGTGGATTATAAGGGAGGTAATATTACGGCTCTAACTTCTTCATTGATTAAAGTGCCCGCTGCTGGTAAGTGGGATTGATGAAGAATGGTTGTAAAGGGATAATGATCTATAGTGATAGAGGAGGGTGTCTCTACGTATTTCCAGAAGATTCGTTTGTAGCGAATATACATATGGAAGAAAGCGAAGAGAGGATTGGGGAACTTAAAAATGAAGTAGAATGTAGATCTCCAGTACTTAACCTTATTATTGATGCTGAAAGTAAACTGGATATCAAATGGATCAAGATTTACCTTTATAAATCTATTATGCAAGTATCAAGAAAACAAGAAATATTTAAAGGAGGGCTAAGTTATGTCAGAAAGAAAATGGGGTTTGGAAACATTGTCGATTCACGGTGGGCAAGAACCAGATCCGACGACCGGATCAAGGGCTGTGCCAATCTATCAAACTAGTTCTTATGTTTTTAAGGATACGGAACATGCATCAAACTTATTTTCATTAGCGGAATCGGGGAATATCTATACTCGGATTATGAACCCAACACAAGATGTATTTGAACAAAGAATTGCGTTGTTGGAAGGTGGTGTCGGTGCGCTTGCCACATCTTCAGGACAAGCCGCCATCACATTATCCATTCTAAACATAGCTGGATCAGGGGATGAGATTGTATCTTCTACCAACTTATATGGAGGCACATATAACCTGTTTGCTGTCACTTTGAAAAAACTCGGCATTAATGTGAAATTTGTAGATCCAAGAGACCCGGAAAACTTCCGAGAGGCCATTACTGATAAAACCAAAGCAGTTTATGCCGAAACGATTGGAAATCCAAGAATTGATGTACTTGACATTGAAGCGGTCGCAAAAGTCGCACATGATGCGGGTATTCCACTTATTGTTGATAATACGTTCCCATCCCCATACCTTAACCGTCCCATTGACCATGGAGCTGATATTGTAGTTCACTCAGCAACCAAGTTTATCGGTGGTCATGGTACATCCATAGGGGGTATTATTGTCGACGGAGGCACGTTTGACTGGACGAATGGTAAGTTCCCTGGACTAGTTGAACCTGATTCAAGCTATCATGGAATCTCTTATACTGAGGCTTTAGGTAAGCTTGCTTATATTGTGAAGGCACGAGTACAGTTGTTACGTGATATTGGTGCAGCAGTTTCACCTTTTAACTCTTTTCAATTTTTATTAGGATTGGAGACTCTTCATTTACGGATGGAGCGGCATTCGCAAAATGCATTAGCGGTCGCCCAATTTCTTGAGAATCATAACCTGGTTAACTGGGTTAATTATCCTGGATTAGAATCAAGTTCATATTATCAATTGTCCAAGAAATACCTTCCTAAAGGACAGGGAGCTCTATTGACGTTTGGAATCAAAGGTGGAGAAGCAGCTGGACGCAAATTTATCGATTCACTGGAGTTGTTCTCACATTTGGCCAACGTAGGAGATTCAAAATCACTTGTCATTCATCCTGCAAGCACAACCCACCAACAGTTGACTGAAGAGCAGCAGAAATCTACCGGTGTAACGCCTGATATGATTCGCTTGTCAATTGGTACGGAAGCGATTGATGACTTAATATACGACTTGGACCAAGCTTTAAAGAAAAGTAATAGTTAATTTGTTATAAAGTAAACTTCCATCAGTGGGGGTTTTCCTCATTCCCCCACTGATGAGAGCCCGTTCGTTGAAGATCATTTGTAGCTTTAGAATAAAGATTGATCGAAAAGTTAACCTTTACCCTATATTTAACATTAATACAAAAGACTCCATTTTGAAAAAAGATTGATTAAAAGGGAGTGACTTTTAATAGAATCATTAATAAGAAAAAATGGAAAGTTAGGATATATTTTTGCTTCGTTTGACAACTATCTGATTTTTAATATTATTTTCCCTTTTGCCCTTCCTGACTCCGCATATTCCATCGCTTTTTGAGCATCTTCAAAAGGATAAACTCTAGCAATTATAGGTTTGATTTTACCAGTCTCGATAAAGTTTGCGATTATACGTAATTGCTCTCCACTTGGCTTCATAAACAAAAACGTATATTGAATATTATGCTTTTTTTCAAGCGCAGTAAGTTTATTACTTGCTACTGAAAACAACAACGTTTTAAAAAATCCGGAACCAAATTCTTTACCAAAACGAGCATTCGGTAATCCCGAAACGGAAACAATTTTTCCTCCGCTTTTTATCACTTCGAATGATTTTTCGAGTATCTCGCCCCCAAGTGTATCAAAAACGGCATCATAGTTTTTCAGTATCTCTTCAAATTTTTCTGTCTTGTAATTTATAATTTCATCTGCACCAAGAGATTTTACTAAATTCGCACCAGCTTCACTGGCAGTCGTTGCAACAGTGGCACCCATTAATTTGGCCAGTTGAATAGCAAAGGTACCGACACCACCAGCCCCAGCTTGAATTAAAATCTTTTGTCCCTTTTGTAATTGCAAAATGTCAGTTAGAGCTTGATAGGAGGTTAACCCAACCAACGGGATCGATGCTGCTTCTTCAAAGCTTAAACTTTTAGGTTTTAAGGAGATGTCATCTTCATGAATAGCGATATATTCAGCAAAAGTACCGATTTTACTCTTACGTGGACGTGCATATATTTCATCACCAACTTTAAAACGAGTCACTTTTGCGCCAACCTTTGCAACGACACCAGAAAAGTCATTCCCTAAGATAAGAGGCATTTTATATTTAACTAACAATTTCACTTTCCCATCGCGTATCTTAAAATCAACAGGATTAATACTAGCTGCATGAATTTCTGCGAGTACCTCATATTCATCAATTTCAGGTGTGGGCATTTCTGCCAAACGCATTGGAACTTTCCCATACCTATCAATAACCATTGCTCTCATAGCCTATACCTCCAAATAATGTGTGTTTAAATTTCATCATTTCAATAAAAGTTCTGCATGAACTTATCAATATTCAACACAAGCGTTCTTAATAAACCTAATTCTGTACGTACATTAATATAATAAAAGTTTTTTGTCCCTTCTTTACGCATTAAAATAACACCGGCATCTCGTAAAACCTTAAGATGATGGGACACTGCAGGTCGAGAAAGATGTGTTTGTTCAGTGATTTCACCCACACGTAATCCTGTTTGACAATCCGTCCCCATTAGAACTAACAAGATCGATTGACGTGTTTCATCACCAATTGCCAATAGTACTTTTTGACAATTAATAAAATCTTCTTTGATCATATTTAGTTGGTCCTGTTTATTCATTCAGTAAAATACCTCCAATAATCAGTTTAATGGTTTAAGTTGATGAACCATATTACCGAATACAACAATATACTATTGTTATGTTAGATGCAATATTGAGAAAGCAAATCGAGACGAATACATCTTAGAGGGGAAGCATCATTAACTTTTAATGTTCAGCAACTTAAAAAGTGGACTATGTTTGATGATTGTTTCTCTAATTCTTTAACTTTTTTACTATTATTTTTAGGTTGAGAGGATATGTGGGAATACGGATTTTCTAAACCGCTTGGTCCCTGCTCCTTATATGCATTAACCCAACGGTTAACAGTATCACGGTGTAAATTCAGACTGTTCGCAACCTCTATTACCGATTTCTTACTTTCCAATACCTGAAGGACAGCTTCTAGTTTAACTTCGACACTATTATGTGAGAATGAACGTTTCTTTGTCATACTTTTTCCCCTTAAAATGTAGTTATGTCGTATCTCTATACTATCTTATATGTCCATTATAAGGGGGGCAACCACAGTGACCTCCCGAAATTTGTCCAAAATCATAGATTAAAGTACAACAGTTGCATGGTTGTGCTTCTTTCTTTTTTTTAGTTTGGTGTTTTTTAAAATATGGGGTTGCTTTCTCCTATGGTTTAGAGTAAAACATAAAAAAGCACGATAAGTTTTATTTATGAATGCAATGATCTTGTTACAAAAACGTATGAATATTTTTATAATGGAAGTTGAGGATTTTTGGACCCTCCTCATTCATTAATTTTTCAGAGGAAAATGAGAAAGAGGGTATAAAACCATTAATACTAAAACTATCAAAAATGAAAGTAAAAGAAATAAAACAATTTGAAGAAACTATCGCACACAAATTATATTTATTAGATACAAAAAAACATGCAGAAAATATGAGAGAATATTCGTTTAAGGATGAAACTCCGAATGAATTTTCGGTAGATGATTTTTTGTATACCAGATGTGCTGTAATTGCGAGAGGACAAGATAATTATGTAGAAATACTTCAAAATCCTGAGAAAATGTTAAATAAGGGGTAGCGTCAAGAAAATTCGGATTTACAACGATAAGGAAATTACCATATTAAAAAACCGAATTTCTCAACATTTATATTTGAGAAATTCGGCTTTTTTCGTTGCTCCGTTAAAGCGCCCTTTTAATGAATAAGAATTTTCTTCAAATCGAGACGGATTGGCATATAACATTTTTCGCATTCACGAACCCTGCGAGCCTGAATCTGCTTCCCTGCTTCTTCTCCTAGCGACCAAGGTCCCGCAGCGTGAATGCTGTGTTATATGACGTACCCGACTTCATCGAGTTACTTTCACACTGCTTTTCTGTTTCAATTTTTACTTCAGTAATGTATATTTCAGTAAAGGCTTTTTATAAAACGTCACTTACTTATTTGTTACCGAGTTGTTCCGCCAAACCGATTAGAAGTCCTTCGGTTCCACGAATGTAGCAGAGCCGATACGAGTCCTCGTACTGAACCACTTCGCCAACGAGCTGAGCACCATACTTAGTGAGTCTGGATACCATTTCGTCAATGTCTTCAACGGTGAACATAACGCGTAGATAACCGAGGGCATTTACAGGAGCAGTTCGGTGATCTGATATAGTAGGTGGGGTGAGAAATCGCGAAAGTTCAAGTCGGCTGTGGCCATCTGGGGTAACCATCATAGCAATCTCTACGCACTGAGAACCCAATCCGGTTACGCGACCAGCCCATTCACCTTCGACAGTGGCTCGCCCTTCGAGCTTCAAGCCAATCTCCTCGAAGAAAGAGATTGCGTCATCAAGGGATTCTACAATGATGCCGACATTGTCCATTCTTAGTAATTTGTTTTTTTCCATAGTTTTATCTCCTTATGTGTAAAAATTTATTATCTGATCATCTTCATAATTATTCTATTAAAAAGTTACAAATTCCTTCCAAAAAAAACACCTTGTCACAGTTCATGATAACAAAGAAAAGTCACAGTAGGAAAATGTGAAATTAGGTTTTCGGGTATGTCATATAGTTAGATTCTTTAAGACCACTAAAACATTCTTAATGTTGTTAAAAATGGGGGAATCGTCTTGAAAATGGGCTTAGCGTTGTAAATCCGCATTTTCCTGACGGTACCCTAATAATGAAAATTTTGAAGGGCTGCTGTATGTAAGTAGCTAAGCATATTCAAAAAAAAAACAAAAAAAGAGTTCTCTTATGAAACAAGCTTTGATTACGAGACCTTTTCAAACGAAAATGCATGGAATTGATTTATGGAAAAACTTCCACGTGAATACTTGTATAAAATTAGAGGATAAAAGTTTGGGAGGATCTTATTATGTCAGAGCACTGGAAAATATATTTTGATCTAGTGGAGGATAAAATTGCATATTTTTAATTGATTTAGTTGTTTGGGAAGAAATCAATCAGGATAATTATCCTTATGCTTTCAGTATAAAATTGAATTTAAAGCATCCGAATGATGATGGACTCCCTGGTAGTGAAGAACTAAAATTCATCAACGAATTGGAGAATGCTTTTATCGAATCCATAAATCCCGAATCTCATCTTCATGTTGGTACAGTGACATTAGAATTATTTAAAAGCAAGATATTACGATCCTCTAAATGGTAATTTCCTAGCGTTAGCCCCTCATCCTGGTGATGACGATGATCCAATTTCTCAAAATGGATATATGTATGCAGGGAATAACCCGGTGTTACAGGTTGATCCTGATGGTGATTTCTTTTTGATGGCAGTAAATGTTGGATTTGCAGCATATGATGGATATAAAGCATATAAAAAAGGTGGATGGAAAAAAGCGGCAGTTGCTGTTGGAATAGGCTTAGTTGGTGGTACTGCATTTAAGGCAGTTAAATCATATAGAATAGCAAAAGGTGCTTCTAGATATTGGTACAAAGGTACCCGGTACCACCGGAACCAACTATGCCTTTATCAAATTTTCTTTAACCAATTTAAAAGGAGCAGTAGTTGATTCTGCTGATCTAAAAGCCTATGTTACCCATTCCTATTATGCTACACAACAAACAGGGTTATGGGTAGATAGAGTGACAGGTCCATGGTATGCCAATGAATTAACTTGGAATAACAAACCAGGATCCACCAATATTACAAGTACCTCCGTAGCACGTGATCAATGGGCAACCTTTAATGTGAAAGGTACCGTACAAGGATGGATTGATGGGGATTATGGAAATGATGGATTTAAATTCCATACAAATGGGAATGGCCAAACCTATTGGAAAAAGTTAAGCTCTGCGGAAACAGCCAATGTGGCTAAACTGATAATTAGTTATCATTATCCAACGATGCAAAACCCTTCTATTACTGCAGCACAGTATGGGGATGGGCAAACGACTGGATATGTGAATGTTACTTGGCCATCTGTTTACGGGGCAACTTCCTATGAATTGCAAATGTACAATGGAAAAAGTTTTGAGACCGTATATACAGGAACCGGGACAAGCTGGTCTTCCAAAGGGAAAAATATCTTTCCAAAGGCGCCATATTCGACAAGCAGTTCCTACAAGTTAGATGGAACGGGGGTAGAACTTGCGGTTGATCCAAGTAGCTTTTATTCCGCTAAGAGCGGCACTACGACAACTAGAAAAGAATACGGCTTTAAAGTGAAAGCCAAATATACAAATGGAGAAAGTCCGTTATCCGCGGAAGTGAAAAAAGCGATTCCTGCTTTTTTAGTAGATATACCGAATATGCCAACTGTAAAGCCTTATGCATACTCCGAAAGTGATTCCATTAATAAAGGAAGAGGCTGGTTGGATCTTTCATGGGATGCCGTCCCAGGAGCAACAGGATATAAAGTCTTACTATTAAACGGGAAAGAATACGAAGAGTTTACGGTTGGAAATGTGACAAGCTGGTCCACAAAAGGACAAAAAATCTGGCCGACGGATGCTGAAATAGCATCGGGTAGATATGCTCTTCATAAAGATAAGTTAGGCGCAGAACTTGCGATTAATCCAAATCCAGTTTATCAAAATTCGGGCGATTATCTAACGTTTAAACGCTATTCTATCCGTATCAAAGCAATTTGTGATTTAGGAGTGACCGATCAGTCCGATTCTCAATATGGATACATTCCGTTGCCAACGGTAAAAAATATTTCTGTATCATCTAGCGAAATGGTCGATAATGTAAATAATCGAGGAGCACTCAACATTAGATGGGATAAAATTGCAGACGCAGGTGGCTAACTTGTCGAAATTAATGATGGAGGAAAATATAGTAGTTACGATGTTGGGAATGTAACGTCTTGGAATACTTCTGGGATTACTTTATTTGGAGATTCTAAGGACTTGCCTTTAGATCCAACAAAAGATTACCAAGAAAATAATGCCCCTCAGTCTCTGCTTGACAAAAAAGCATACGACATAAGAGTGAGGGCTTACACGATTAATGACCAAATAGAACCACCAAGTGAAACAAGTAAAATAAATGGTCGGAGAGGTACGAGTGCTCCTTCCACAAGCATCTATGGAAGCATTTCTCCTGAAGATGACTTAATTGGATTGGAAGATTATTTTACGAATGGCACCCATCAGTTAGGGAATGCAGCAGCTTCTGTTAACGTCACAACAGGAAATCTAAATTTTAGCCTAACCGATCATTCCTTGTTTACAAGAGGGGAGTTAGGGTTCGATTTTACCCGTTATTATAATTCGAAATCGACTCAATCCTCTGTTTTAGGAAAAGGATGGACATTTGAAGGAAATGAATCACTAGTCAAAAAAACATCTTCTTCTAATCTTTATTATTGGGATGAAGATGGAACGAGACATGAATTTGTTTATAATTCCGGAACAAGCAGCTACACTTCTCCGAAAGGGAAATATTTAACCTTAAAAAATGAAACGGTGAACGGAAAAGCAGGTTTTTCCTTAAAAGATAAAGATGGCTTTACGAAATATTTTGAATTGGATCCAAATGATTCCAATAAATATCGTTTATACGCCTATCAAGATGCCAACACCAACAAAATTTTATTCCGGTATACTGGCTCCCAGCTAACCGAAATTGCGGAAGTGGATGCTTCGAATAATACGATTCGAAACAGTATCAAACTTTTTTATGATACGACAGACACGAACGGTAAATTGGTGAAAACGAGCTTTAAAGACCGTTGGATTGACTATCACTATAACGAAGAAAATCAATTAGAAAATACGATTGTTAATGCGACTGGAACGACAAAAAAAATCAGTAATTCCTATGAATATAATGAAAAAACAGGTTATCTTGATGCCTATACAGATGGGAAGAAAAATCGAAATACATTTAGTTACCAAGTTAACGAAATACAGATTTTAACACCTCAAGAAGCGGAAGGTGAATCTGTACAACCACCTATAAATATGATAAAAAAGCAAATCTTTTTGTAGTAAGTGATACGGCAGGCAAAGAGACTACTTATAAGCGAGACACAACGAACAATACGTTTGCGGTAGCCGAAGTTCAGAATGCAGATAATACAACAAGTAAAACAACGTATGATGCTAATTATAATGAGTTAACGGAAACGGATGAAAATGGAAAAACAGAAACCAATCAGTACGATTCCAATGGCAATGTAGTAAAATCAATAGATAAAGAAGGAAAAATTACTTCTTATGTTTACGACAATAAGAATCAGGTATTGGAACAAACAGATCCAGATGGAATCAAAACGGTTAATACGTATATTGGTATTATTTAGCAACCAGTAAAGTTGGGGAAGAACTAACAACACATGAGTACGATGCCTTTGGAAGGGAAACTAAAGTCATCAATCCCAATAATACGTTCACGATTACTACGTATGATGATGGGAATAAAAAAACTACGATCACTGATGCGAAAGGCTATACAACAAGTACTTCTTATAATGATTATGGTCAGGTAATCAGTGAAACAGATGGAGAAAATCGCACAACAAGCTATACGCTTGATTTATTGAATCCAGAAATAAAAACCTCTGTAACAGATGGAAAAGGTTATACAACAAGTTATCAATATGACGATAATGGGAATATGACTGCCTTAACGAATGCCAATGGGAAAACAAAAACGTATAAGTATGATGGAAATGATCAATTGTTGGAATCTGTTTTCCCTGTTACTGACACACAAACGATAAAAGTAACCAGTACGTATGATGAAAATGTAAACCTGAAGACGGTTAAACAAGCTTCTGGCATTACAGAAAATTATACGTATGATAACGTGGATCAGCTGAAAACTGTAACGGTGAAGAAAAGTAGTGGTCAAGATTCGTTGCAGTGGGACGAATACGTATGATAATGCAGGACAACTAACAGCTAAAACCTTTAAGGATCTGGTATCAAATACATCTTTAGCAACGACATTTACGTATACAACCAATAACTTAGTCGATAAATATACACAGGGGAATTACTATTCCACTAATTATGTATATGATGAAATGGAACTGTTAAAAATCAAACGATTAATTATAGTGATGCAGTTCAAGCAATAAAAATTAATCAAGCACGGACCTATACCGCTGAAGGGAAAATCGATACAGTTGTTGCGAATATTGGTTCAGGTCCTCTTGTTTCAATGGATTATGCGTATGATCTCAAACAAAATAAAGCAGCGGTTAGTTTCCAAGATGGACTGTTTAAAAATGCCTTTACCTATGACAGCATCAATAACTTAACATCGATTGAATATACAATGGGAACAGCAACTACTCCAGCCTTGTCTTTTGTTTACACATACGATAAGTCTGGGAATATTAAAACAGAAACCACCCGAAATGGAATAGCCGAATATAATTATGATGCGAATGATCAATTAACCAGTGAAAAATTGCCAAATGGTTCAACGAATGTGTATCAATATGATAAAGTAGGCAATCGAACAAAACGGATACAAAATGGAACAGAAACGAACTATACGTATAATGATGGAAATCAGGTTGTAACCAAAAATGGTGTTCCATCCTTTTCCTATGATTTAGATGGAAACTTAAAAAAGGATGATAAGTTTCAATATGAATACAATGATCTAGGTGCTCAAACAAGAGTAACTACTTTAGCCAATAATGAAGTGGCCAAATATGAATATGATGAAGATGGCCTAAGAACAAAAAAAATAATCGGAGCTAAAACATACGAGTATTATTATGATGGGGAAGAAGATAATCTTGCATTAGAAGTGACAAAAGACAATGGTCAAATACAAAAATATCGCTACTACCAATGGAATGATGCTGGAAAAGTAGTTGGAATGATTGTA
>NZ_JBQTCY010000017.1:0-91824 GCF_052663225.1 Niallia sp. 03133 | reverse complement strand
CAAAAAATTACTTTTCCCCATAAAAAAATCACCACTTATCACCTTGGTTACCATTAATTGGTATTAGAGGTGATTATTGTAGCGATTTTTAAAAGTCAAGGGGTTTTTGACATTTTCACTTACAATTTTATGACACTTTCATCTCATTACAATTTTTGGAATCTTAAGTTGATGACATTGAGTAAGACCCCCACCTCAAGATGCTGAGGAATCGAAGTAGCAAGGTGGGGGAAACTGCCCGTAAAGGTCCGAGGGAGGTACACAAACTAAGATCGCCACTTCCTGTGGCAACGTTTGTGTGATCCACTTCCTGTGGACCGCAACTAACCATCAGTGGGGATGAAGAAAACCCCACTGATGGAAAGGTTCACTTTATCTTTATTAATAAATATTCTTCCCAAAATACAATGAAAAATAGAAATATGCAATATATGTAAGGAAAACTAACGTTGTATGTGAAAAAATATAAAAAAATATCAGAAAATTGTTGATTATCCAAATAAGATGTTGTAAATTATAACATATACTAGATTGTATACAATCTAGTATTCAATAAAATATACAACTTTGGAAATATTGCATACAATTATGCATACTATATGGTGGTTTAATAGAAAGAAGGAAATGCGGATGAATTCAAAAGAAGTAGCAATTTATGAAAAAATAAAAGAGGCGATCATTTTACAAAAGCTTCGCCCTAATACACAATTGGTAGAAAAAGAAATTGCAGAGTCGTTTGGGGTAAGTCGAACTCCTGTCCGCAACGTACTTCGCAGATTGGCTTATGAACGATTAGTAAAAATTATTGAAAACAAAGGGGCTTTTGTGACATCTTCCTCTATGGAAGAAGCAAAAGAAGTATTTGAAATGAGACGAATCCTTGAGGCTGAGGCAGTACGACAAGCATGCCGTTTTTCTAACGAAGAACAGCTGAATGAATTGGAAAAGATGGTCGAAGAGGAACTGAATAGCTACGAAGAGATGGATTATAGTGAATCCATACAAATGTCCGGAGAATTCCATTTGAAAATAGCGGAAATGGCAGGTAATTCTTATTTTTATCAGTATTTAGAAGATTTAATTTCATTGACCCATGTGATTATTTCAATATATGGAAAAAATCATGAAGAGAAGCATGCTTGTCTCCATCATCTACATATCTTTAAAGCCATTAAGCAAAGAGATGAAGATCTGGCTGAAAAGTTGGCGATTGAACATTTGATCGAAATGGAAGATAATCTTCACTTTAGTGAAAAACATTCGTTTTTTGCGAGTTTATCGGACGTTTTTCAACAGTAAAAAGATGAAACTACTTTCATATATGCATCCAAACAGGATTAGAAAGCAAGGGGGAAGTAAGATGAAATATGACCTCATTATTAAAGAAGGAAATGTCGTTTTCAGGGATGATGTGAAAAAAGTCGATATTGCCATAAAAAATGGAAAAATATCCGCCATTGCAGAAACCATTGAAGGGGAAGCCGACCAAATTGTGAATGCAAGCGGCCAATATGTTATGCCTGGGATGATTGACACACATGTTCATATTTGTGAACCAGGACGCACTGAATGGGAAGGATTTGTGACTGGGACAAAAGCATTGGCTGCTGGAGGCACTACAAGTTATGTAGATATGCCGCTAAACGCATTGCCTGCAACAGTGGACCGCAAATCGCTTCAATTAAAAAGAGATGTAGCAAAAGGAAAAAATTATGTGGATTATGCATTTTACGGTGGTCTAGTACCGGGCAACCTGGATCAATTAGAAGAGCTTTCAGATGAAGGGGTTGTTGCTTATAAATGTTTTATGGCAACATGCGGCTCGGATATGCCCGATGATTTTACCAATGTGGATGATTATACATTATATACCGGAATGAAACGGTTGGCTGAACTTGGTCATATGTTATCCATTCATGCGGAAAATGCATTAATTACAGATCGAATGGCAGAAAGTATGCTGGCAAAAGGCAAAACAACTGCAGCCGATTATGTTGCTTCCCGCCCAGTATTCACAGAAGTAGACGCTGTGAAACGTGCATTGTTTTTAGCAAAAGAAACAGGATGTAAACTGCATTTTGTCCATATCAGTACAGAAAAAGCAGTAGAGGAAATCATAAAAGCAAGAAATGAAGGTCAAGATGTTACGGTAGAATCCTGTCCTCATTATTTCACAATAACCACTGCTCAATTTGAGGAACTAGGTCCAGTTGCCAAATGTTCGCCGCCGTTGCGTGATGAAGTGGAGCAAGCAAAGCTTTGGAACAAATTAATAGAAGGTAAAATTGATATGCTGACATCTGACCATTCACCATGTCCACCGGAAATGAAATATAGTGCAACCAATAATATATTTGAAGTGTGGGGAGGAATTACAGGCTGTCAAAACAATGTAGATTTGATGTTTGATGAAGCTGTCCTTAAACGCAATGTTCCAGTCGCTGATTTTGTCCGCATGATCAGCTACAATCCAGCACAACGATTTCATTTGCCAATGAAAGGGGAAATTGCTGTAACGAAGGATGCGGATATAATCCTTGTAGATCCAAATCAATCGTATGTCGTGCAAAAAGAGGATCTCTATTACCGCCATCAGCACAGTCCGTATATTGGCAGAAAAATTAATTGCCGCGTTACGAAAACATTTGTCCGCGGAAATCTCGTGTTTGATGTGAATCAAGGCATAGTTGGCGAACCTGTAGGAGAATTTGTTGCTTACAATAAAAAAGCCAAAGCGACAGCACAATAAGCTTTTTACGATAAAAAGAAGCAAAGTTCTACGGAGTTATTCTCTGTCACTAAGCATTTAATTAGTGACGATTTAAAAATACAGAATATTGGAAATTGAAAGAAAGATATGTTTATTTGTTACAGCTAGTGCTTTTTTTTAAAAAGAGAAGAAGCCTTAAGATAAAGGACAACCATGACTACCCAGCATTACGCTAACCATAAAAAGGAGTGAATAACATGGCAATAAAATTCGAAAGCAACGAAACAAAAGAGTCGAAAATTCCACAAAATAAAAATGTGGATGAATCCTTAATGCCGAAGACGGAAAAGGAGAGGACGGTAGGACCAATCCCTTATATGTTTATGTGGATTGGCGACGGTATTAATTTAGGAAATATGACACTTGGAGCTAGTTTAATAGTGGCAGGAGCGGCAACACTGAACATTCTTCAAACATTTGTCGCAGCTATTATCGCAATCGCGATTATTTCCACATTTTTTGCTTTAAACGACAGACTTGGATACAAAACGGGAGTTCCTTATGTTGTGCAGCTTAGAATGTCCTTTGGGATGAAGGGATCCGTTATTTCGTCCTTGCTGCGCGGTATTCCAGCTATTATCTGGTATGGGTTTCAAAGCTGGATTGGCGGTACGGCATTAAATGAAATAGCCAAGATTATGACAGGCGGCGCATTTGATAGTGTTGCTATATGCTTTGTTGTACTTCAAGTTATTCAAATTGTACTTTCTTTGTACGGCTTTCATGCTATTAAATGGGTTGAATCACTTGCTTCTATCGTAATTATGCTAGCACTTATTTATGTATTTGGCGTTCTTTTAAATTCACATAGCGATGCGATTGCGGAAAAATGGGTTCATGCAAAAGGTTCATGGGGCTTGCCGTTCTTTGCCTTTATTATGGTGTTTATGGGGAATTATGCAGGAATCTTTTTAAGCGCAGCCGATTATTCAAGAGAACTGAAATCTGGCATTAGCAACAAAAAACGTGGTGCCTTATACTTTTTCCCTATTTTAGTAGCGTATGGATTTGTTCTGGCAATCGGCGCAATGCTTGCATCTGCAACAGGTATCTCCAATCCGGTTAAAGCATTTGCAATCGTAGTAGACAATTCTTATATAACATTCTTTGTTTCTGCATTTATTGTAATGGGTGCAATTGCTGTAAACATGGTTGCAAATATTATTCCGCCAACTTATGTCATCACAATGCTTACGAAATTAAAATATAAACCAGCTGTTACAGTTACAGGACTGCTGGGATTAGTATCATTCCCTTGGGTGCTTGTACAAGACTCTTCTGCAAAAGGACTTGGCATGTTCATTCTGATCTATTCTGCATTCTTAGGTCCAATCGTTTCCATTATATTATTAGAATATTATGTAATAAGAAAACAAAAAGTAAATGTAGCAGATTTATACAAAGAAGACGGACCATTTGCTGGATATAATCCAGCCGCAATACTTGCCATGATTATCGGTGCAGCTGCAGCTTTTGTCGAAGTAGAACTGGCATGGATCATCGGTGTTGTGGTAGCAGGAATTTCCTACCTTCTATTAATGAAATTTGCATTTAAGGATTCTAAATTTAAAAAAGGCACGATATTCGAGAATACTGGCAGTGTTAATGCTAGTAGAAAAATAGGTTAATAAGTTAAAAGAGAGAGGATGTCCACTTGATTGTGGACATCCTTCTTTTGCATAACATAGTTAGGAAAATGATCGTGGAGAAGATGTAAGTTGTATAAAAAACGTGGTGTAATTAATCAAATTTTTGTCGGTATTTATTCATATACATTTTTTCTGCAAAAACTGACAATCAAACCAATAATGAAAGGAAGAATGGATCCCGTTGTAGCGATTAAACCTTTTGTGCTATCTGTATTCATGATGAAACATGACTGGGGGGAATATTTCCTACTAGGAAAAGAAAACTGGTTGTTAAAAACTAGTGCAGCAAAGGTAACACTAAACCGTTTCAATTTCATTGAACACCTCCCTAATAGCAATTTATGTAAATAATATACATGAAATCACATGCAAATGAATCAGCTGGGACGGAAAAAAACGAAGCTGATAGAAAATATAGAAAAAAATGGAAAGTATTGATCGTTTATTCAGTTAGAAACAGTGGAAAAAGTGCATGAATGTGTACTCGCGACCTTTGCTTTGGAAGAAGAGCCGATTGATGCACGGTTATAAAGGAATACATTGGTTCGTATGCGGTCTGCATATTGAACTAGAATAGAAAATTGATGAAACGCGGGGAAATCTTGAGAAACGCGGGAATATCTTGGGAAACGCGGGAATAACTCGAGGAACGCAGAAATATCTTGAGAAACGCAGGAATATTCCAAAAAACAGTCCCAAAAAGCCCATTAATCAAATTAGTGGGCTTTTTACATGAAAAAGTATGCTATTTCCATACTTCCTCCAATGTTTCTCTAAATAAATCATCTAGCTGAGAGGTTGGATCTGGGTTTTTAATGTTTAAACTCTTTGCATATAATTCGAGCTTCTCTATTTCTTCCAAAAGAAATTCATTGATCACATGAATTCTTGGTTCTAAGTTTAATTCCTCGCCTGCTATTTTGCGTTTTAACAAAGTGTTAATTTCTTCTTTTAGCACGCCGTTTGTAAGAAGGTCCTCTAATAAAACTTGAAACGTCATAGGAGGTACTGTGTTGTATTTTTCAATCCATTTTGCAGCTAGTACAGGTCGAAGCACATAGAAATACTTTTTAATTTTAACTGTATCACCTTGAAGGTATTCTCGGAAATTTCCTTTCGCCATATTAAGATAATGGTATAAACAAGCGTTCTGCGAAAATATATTCTTTTCCAGTTGTCTCATTTTATCGACAGTTGAAAAGCTTTGATAATAAACCATTGTCGAACGAAGCCATTCTAATAAAGGCGGATTCGATTTTCGAAACAGCCTAAATGCTTTCGTCAATTCCCAACCGCTCACATCCAATAAATTATCGATCGGAATAGAAAGAGAATCCCTGCTTGGAACTTCAATCACATCCCTTTTTTGATCAATGGAAAGGTACCAATTTTTTTTATGGACATAAATAAACCGGACATCATAATCACTGTCTTTTGAGGGGAATCCCCAAGCACGACTGCCTGATTCACAAGCGTAAAGCACCTTGATTTCATAATCTATCTCCAGTTGTTTGATTACATGCTGAATATGTTTCTTCAAATCAATCTCCTCCAAACTTCTTATAAAAAATGTTGATATTAGTATATCAAATCTTGAACTCTTTACGAGCGGATTCCTTCCCAATTTTTCCATCATAAGATGCAGACAGATAAACCAAAACAGCCCTGCAAGATACGTTTCCTCTTGCAGAGCTGTATGTTAATTTTCTTCTATTTCTCTACGATTTTTCTTAAATAACTTAGATAATACCTCATAAACGATTGGTACCACAATCAATGTTAATAATGTTGAGCTTGTTAATCCGCCGATTACAGTAATCCCTAGACCTTTCGAGATTAATCCGCCGCCGCCTGAACCAAGCGCTAATGGAATTAATGCTCCGATCGTTGCGATTGCTGTCATCAGAATTGGACGAAGGCGTGTTGCGCCAGCTTCCAGAACTGCTTCACGCATCTTCATGCCATCACGTTCCATATGAATAATACGGTCCACGAGTACGATGGCATTTGTCACAACGATTCCGATTAACATTAGCAGTCCCATCATAACAGATACAGAAATGGTTTCGCCGCCTATTAATAAACCACCAAATGAACCAATTACCGCAAAAGGAAGCGAGAAGAGGATGGCAAATGGTGCAACGCCTTCACGGAATGTCACAACTAGGATAAAGTACACGATTGCAATTGCAGCCGCCATTGCTGCTCCAAGCTGTGTAAATGTTTCCGTCATATCTGCGGATACCCCACCTACATCTTGTGTAACGCCTTTAGGTAAATCTAATTTATCCATGTCTTTCTTTACTTCAGAGGTTGTTTTGGAAATATCATCACCAATGATTGTCCCAGAAACGGATGCATAATATTCGCCTTTACTTCGAGCCAGAGTATTTAATGTTGTACCTTTTTTCACTGTTACAAGATCAGAAAGTGGCATTGTCGTACCTTGTGCAGTCGTTACTTTTGTATCTAATAGATCATCGATTGATTTTGGCTGTGCATCTTCGTCTTGCTGTACGATTACATCTAAAGAACTGCCATCTTTTTCAACCGTTGTTAACACGTCCTGTGTTCTTGTTGGGCTAAGCATCATGGCAATCTGGCCTGTTGTCAACCCGTATTGAAGCAATTCATCTTGTGCTACTTTAAATGTATATTCGACATATGCATCTTCAGCACTTGAAGAAACGTCTTTTAACCCGTCATTTTTTTGTAAAATCTTTTCTGCCATTTTAACCGATTTATTAAGGTTGTCTAAATTTTCACTGTAGAATGAATAACTGACTTCATTTGTAGATCCTGACGAAGAAGCGAAGTTTTGGCTCTTCCATTCACCAGATTGATTAATATTGGACACATAATCTATAATATTATCTCGAACCTCAGGGAAATTATCGATATCTGGGTCAAAAATCAGGTACATTAATGCACCGCCAGCGCCGCCGCCCATCATTGCTGTCATTTGATCGGCTTCATCATTAACCGATAATTGAACGATATCAATATCATCGCGCTTCAGCATTTTCTCTTCTACAACTTTAATATTTTTTAACGTATCTTCTTTCAACTCGCCAGCTTCTGGAGTGTATGTTAAGTACATGACTTTTTCTTCTTCACTGCCCATAAAGCTGAAGCCGATTAATGGAGTCAACGCTAAACTGCCTACTAATAAAACAACGGCAATGATTGAGGTAATGATTTTATGATTCAGCGCTTTTGCAAGAACACTTTTATACCATAACGCTAATTTGCCTGTTTCTTTGTGGCTGCTTTCTGTCTTTTCGCTGTATAGCTTTTTCTTAAATAAAAAGTGGGATAATGCAGGAACAATGGTAATTGCTACAATTAAGGAAGCGCCAAGTGCAAATGTCATCGTTAATGCAAACGGTGTGAACAGCTCACCGACCATGCCGCCAACGAAAATAAGCGGAGCGAATACTGCAACCGTTACTAATGTAGATGACAGGATTGGTTTGTACATTTCAATTGTCGCTTCACGAACAAGAGCTCGTCCTGTTAATTTCTCTTCTTTTAAATGAAGGCGACGATAAATATTTTCCACTACGACAATGGAGTCATCGATTACACGGCCAATGGCAACGGTAATCGCACCAAGCGTCATAATATTCAGTGTAATATCCATCCAATTTAATAAAAGCAGCGCCATAAAGATCGACACTGGAATCGATATAATCGAAATGATCGTTGATTTAAAATCCCGCAAGAATAGCAGAATAATTAATACGGCAATTAAACCACCAAATACTGCTTTTTCAATCATCGTTGAAACAGAGTCTTCAATTGGTTTACCCTGGTCAACTGTTACATCAATTTTAAGGTCATCAATCGTTGCTTGTTCATCTTTAGCTAGTTTTTTCACTTTGTTTACAACATCTACTGTGTTTGCTTGTTGATCTTTGACAATTTGAATCGCAATAGCATTTTTGCCATTTGTACGGGAAACGGATTTTACTTTACCAACAACCTTGATGGAAGCAATATCGCTTAGCTTCACAAAAGGGGATGGATTTTTTTCGGACGGAGTTACTGGTATCAGCATATTTTTTAATTCATTGGCTGTCATGAACTTCCCGTCTATTGCTACTGCCTGTTCCCCTTCTTTAAATTCATAAAGCCCTAAGGAAACGGCTTGGTCACTTGCTTGAATCATTTGCTTCACTTTGTCTTCTGTTAAATCAAGTGCAGCCATTTTTTCTTTATTATAAGTCAGGTCGACTTCTTCCACATGCTGGCCTGACATAGTAGCAGAGGCAACACCATCAATTTTTTCAATTTTTGGCAGCAGGATATCTTCCACTGTTGATGTTAACTCTACAATATCCTCTTTCGAGCTGCTAACACTTAAGGCAACAACCGGCATCATGTTCATGCTGATGGAGGAAGTTGTCGGCTCTTGTGCTCCTTCTGGCAATTTAACGGAGTCCAAAGCAGATTTTAATTCACGTTTTGCCTCATCTATATCTATTCCATATTCGTATTCCACTTGAATGTTAGCCATGTTAGAATAAGAATTTGAATAGACAGCTTTTACGTTTTCGAGATTTTCCACTGCTTTCTCAAGAGGCATGGATATATCTTCCATCACTTTCTCAGGAGTTGCTCCAGGATATACGTCCGTTACCATTAAGTAAGGAATTGATATATTTGGAATCGTCTCCATGTTCATACGAGTACCTGAATAAATGCCAGAGACAGTAATGATAATGGTCAAAAGCCATACTGCCAGTTTATTCTTCAGGACAAAATTTACTATACCTTTCACTGTTACACCTTCCTTTATTTGACTGGTCAAGCTTATTTATTTATAATAGTGACTAACTAGTCAGTTGTCAACAACATGACCTAGGAGTGAAAAAATAAAATGATGAAAAAACAATTAATTATGGAGAAAGCCCTGGAGCTTTTTGCAAAGCAAGGATTTGAAGCTACATCTGTTCAGCAGATAACAGAGCAATGTGGTATATCAAAAGGTGCCTTTTATTTATCATTCAAGTCAAAGGATGAATTGATTTTATCACTAATTGATCATTTTATGATGCAGATTACATCGGATATTGACTATGTAGTCAAAAATAAAAAGAAAGAGGAGCTTTTATATGAATTTTATTATGTAGTTTTTTCTTCTTTTTATAAGTATTCGGATTTTACAAAAATTTTTGTGAAAGAACAGACTCATTCGTTTAATCAAGAATTTATCTTGAAAATTCATTATTACGACAGCTTAATCGAGAAAACCATTCTGTCTATGATTGAACGTTTATATGGAAGCGATTTAAAAACAAAATATGATATGATATACAGCATTAAAGGTTTTATGAATATTTATTCCCAGTTATTTTTATTCTCCAATGCTCCATTCGATTTGGACTTGCTGTCTCAATCGCTTGTGGAAAAAACAAATTTGCTGGCAAAACATGCATCCGTCGCGTTTTTCTCAGAAGCGCTTTACTATAAAATTAAGCAGCCGATAAATGAAGACGGAATAAAAGAACAAATTCTTGGAAATATAGACAATAAAATAGATAAATTGGAAGAATCAATAGAAAAGGAATCTTTACTCCTGTTGAAACAGCAGATGCTTGAATCAACTTTTAGTCCTGCTATTGTAAAAGGCCTGTTGGGAAATATTCGACATCATCCAGAGTGTAGATGGATTAGTTATTTGCTTCGCAGCTATTTTAAAATGTAAACGGTGAGGCAGTTCCAATGTCATTATCTGGGGAGAAATATCTTAACGGTTAATTGGGATAACTAAAGCAGTAAAATTAGCATGTAAGAATGAAGAAGCGATTGGATTATTATTCCAATCGTTTTTCTGCCGTTATATATATCTTTGTCTATACACTTACTCACTGGTACTTTAATTTTTCTTTTTCTACACGAATAAGAAATCGGTCCATACCTTTTGAACAGTCGCTTATTAAGAATTCAACTTCGCCTTGTTTCTTTTCTTTCTCAAGTATTTCTTTACAAACATCTTTTTCTATTCCTTTATCGTTTCCAGCAAACGCATCGTTTGAATTATCGTAAGTATATTGAATAATCTTTCCATCGAATTGCAAGTCTTGGAATATAGGGTCTCCTTCGTCTGTATAGCCTGTAATTCGTATAGTGTCCTCTTTTTTGTTAGATAGGTTAATTAAGAACTTTTCAAACCTCTCTAAATGAACGACTTCATTCTGATAAACAATGTCGCCTCTTTTAATTGCTTCCTCAGATCCGTATGCTCCATCCCTAGAACAACCCAAGATGCTAACAACAATCAAAAATAAAATTACAGCAAATAAAAATCTCTTCATTTCTTCCCTCCAAGCCGACTAGACATCAAGTTATTTCTTATTTAACAAGAAATACCTTAGATGAACAAGCATAAAGGGATTTTTTGATTAAAAATAGAGAAATTTTCTTATAGAATGAAGCTTGTTAAGGAAAAATAAACGGAAAAGTAATTATACAAAGCGAGGGTTTTTATGAAAAAGATTGTTTTGATTTTTCTAAGTTTTTTTCTCTTCCTTCTTCCATCTTCAGCGTTTGCACAAAGGAAAATTCCGATATTAATTTATCATTCCATTGATGAATTTAATGGACAAGGTTCCAAGGAGTTGTATGTAACCCCGGAAAATTTTGAAAAACAAATGATGTATTTACGAGACAATGGCTACACTTTATTAACATTTGAACAGTGGCAGAACAGAAATAAAGTAAACAAACCCATCTTTATTACCTTTGATGATGGATACAAAAACAATTGGAATGCATTTGGTGTTTTTCAAAAATTGCAAACAGATCAGTTTAAGCCAGCTGGCACCATTTTTGTTATCTCTGACTTTATCGGCCGCTCCAACCGATTATCGGCATCAGATTTAAAGAAAATGACAGATTCCGGTTTAATCTCCATTCAGTCTCATACTGCTACACATGCTGATTTGACGAAAATAGAAAACGATGAATATGAGCTGAAAGCATCCAAAAGTAAACTAGAAAAAATAACGGGAAAACCCGTTATGGCTCTTGCCTATCCATATGGAGAATTTAATAATAAAGTTGTAGCTGAAACAAAAAAATACTATTCGTTTGGACTTGCGACAACACCTGAGTTGTTTTTGGAGAAGGGGATGAAAGATGAACTGTATCTGTTGCCAAGAGTCTATATTAAGTATTCGACTACTTTGGAGGAATTTGCAAAGATAGTAGAAGGCGTTGAAAACTGATAGACAGCGCGTTAAAGGTAATAATGATGAAAGAAGAGGTGAGATTTCACCTCGACATCTTTACCGAATAATATTAGCGCCCACTACCTGGATACATTTGGTGCCACTGCTGCCAAGTGCCATGAGGGTGTTGATGATGCCATTGGTGCCAAGGAATGTAAGGATGCTGATGGTGCCATTGTTGCCAAGTGCCATGAGGGTAGTGATGATGCCACTGCTGCCAAGGAACGTAAGGGTGCTGATGATGCCACTGTTGCCAAGTACCGTGAGGATGTTGATGATGCCACTGTTCCCAAGGGACAAATGAATGTTGTGGTTGACCTTGATGCATAATATTCACCTTCTCTTTCGTTTATTCTGTATAGTGTATGCAAAGGAGAAAATGAAGAGCTTATCTATACAAAAGATAGGCTTTTTGCTATGAAAGAGTGGGAAGTGTAAAGACTGATTTTTTTGCCTGAAAACTTTTTTCTATTTGTAATGTACAAACAAAAAGAAATCATTTATATATATTGCACAATGACTTCTAAAATACTATCCACTACACTTATCTAGTAACAACAGATGTTAATTTTTCTGACATGGTTGAATTCAGAATATTTAATTTAATAGGAATCTTCGTTGTTTGTGTCAATAAAAAAGAATCAACCTCAGATTGGGCAAATGATATGTCCATCACATTTCAAAAAAAGCAGAATACCAAAAAGGATTGATTTCCTTAAGATATAAATAAAAAGTGATACCAAGAGTAACGGTGAAAAGTAAAAAATATCCTTTCCCGTATATTACTTGGAAAGTATAAATAATACAAAATATAGGAGAGTGTAAGAATATGGTGAAAATAATTTTGGACTGTGATGCAGGTATTGATGATGCATTTGCTATCGCTTATGCTGTTCATTCCCCTGAAATTGAACTGCTTGGGGTTACCGTTTGTTTTGGGAATGCGCAATTGCATTATACATATCGAAATGCAAAAAAAATACTAAGTATGCTAGATTGCAATATTGGGGTTTGGAAAGGCACGGATAAACCGCTAGTTCTAGAGAGAGAATATAATGGAGTTATTCATGGAAAGGACGGATTAGGAAATACATTAGGAGAAGTCGATAAAGAGGATTTTGAAGAGTGCCAACATGCAGTAGATTATATTATTGAGCAAGCACATAAATATAAAAAAGACCTAACACTAGTTGTAACAGGACCATTAACAAATTTAGCCTTAGCTATTCAAAAGGATCCAGAAATTGTGAATTTAATTGGGAAAGTCGTTACAATGGGAGGAGCGTTAACTACACCTGGAAATGTTAATAAGTTTGCAGAAGCCAATTATCGAATGGACCCACATGCTGCACAGTATGTATTTCAAACTGATTTGCCTATTGTTATGGTCGGACTGGATGTTACGAGAAAAACCTTATTAACAAATGAAGATGTAGAGGATTGGAGAAAAAAAGGTACGGAAGTTGCCAGTTTCTTTGCAGATTTCACCCAATATTATTTAAACGTATATAAAGAAATTCATCCTTATCTAAAAGGTTGTGCTTTACACGACCCACTTGCTATCGGAGTAGCAAAGCTTCCAGATCTTGTTCAAACCATTCCAATCCATATTCATGTAGATACTGAAGAAGATGCTTATGGCAGAACAACAGAGGATTTATATCGAAACAGCCCGGAAAAACCAACAACAGAAGTATCTATTCAAGTAGATGCCGAGAGATTTATGGAAGACTTTTATAAATATGTTTTAAAGTGATTTTTAATTAGTGAGATTAATAGGAATAAACCAAAAGCCCAGCGCACATGCTTGGGCTATTGCTATGAAAGCACTCTATTCCAATTCTCTAATACTTTCCGATTTCCACTAATATATAACAGTTCCAGTAGATTCGCAGTAAGTAATATGCAGTGATTCGCTTAATTGAGCTTAAGTGAATTCAGCCATCAAATTATATTTATTTTTTTATTTTCATCTCTATCTCCTTTTTACGTATTACATATAAGTTCAAAAAATATATTACGTCATAAAAGTGCACTATTACAACTTAAAAACGTTATACATAATCATGGTTTTTTTTTAATTTTACAAATAAAGATGCCTGCATCTCATGCTTAGAAAGAGCTTGGATGCAGGCATCTATTAGGAAAAACCATTCGTTACTTAATTACTGGATAGTCGCAATATTCAATAATGGTGCCTTCTGTATCAGCTGGGTTTAAGTAAATCAATCGTCTGCCGTGTTTGTTTATTCGAAGTGTATCCTCCAACGTTCGAATTCCTTGTTTATTAAGTTCTTCAACTGCCATTTCAAGATTTGGCACTCGAAAGGCAATATGATGCACTCCTTTACCTTTTTGCTTAATAAAACGGGCAATCGGGGATGTCGTATTATTGGTTGGCTTCAACAATTCCAATCTTTCTCCATTCACCTCCATTATCGCTACTTCACTTTCGACACCTGGTACCTCGCTTTTATACCGGTCTATTAATTTGCCAGACAATGCATTTTGATAAAAGGCAATGCTGCTTTCTAAATCACGGACAGCAATCCCGATATGATCTATTACTTTATCCATCTATTTATCTCTCCTATTCTATTTTCTACATGGATCGTATCATAAGAAAATGTTAAAAACTATCTAACTCAGAAAGGCTATCGACAGGATGAAGAGAAAACTCAGTTGGGATGGTGGCTCCATGCTTTACTCCAATTGCTCTCCAAAATATCCTGACAGTGTAAAGAAACTAGCTTAATAGACGCACTTTTTATTTTTTTTGTAAGATTTTCCCTTTTTATCCAACGCGGAAAAACAAATGTAGTTACTATGATTGTATCCCACCCTTATTTCAAACAGTCCTAAAGTATATGGAAGGATTCGCATGATCGAAGCAAAATTTGCTTTGATTAGTTTGAACACTGGAGAAACTTAAAGAAAAAGAGGAAAACCATACTGCTTAGCTAAACCCAAAGAGAGTACTTGGAAGGACTTTCGTCAAAAGATACAAGCAAAAACAAGAAAGACTTTAACATTCAGCAAAGAATTCTAGATAGAAAAGTCAATCCAGTAATAAGAGGGAAAGTAAATTACTTCCTAACAATATGGGAAGCTATTAAAGAAGATGAAAAGTATGGATTAAAAAGCAAAAGAACGCGGCGAAGAGTACTATACTCCTGACCGCGTTCGAAAGATAAACTATGTCTAAAGATTAGTAAAGTATTCAATGTAATATGTTAATAAGCCGTATGCCTTAAAAGGGTACGTACGGTTTGATAAGGGGGTAGCCTTGTGAGAGTTTACCCTACGTTATTTCTTATTATAGTGATGTTGATAAATTTTTCCTTTTCGGTTGTTTAATCTACTTTTACTGTACGAACTTTGCTTTTATTCCATGCTTTATCTCTCGCATAGATGGTTAAATGTGAATTCTTCTTTTGTGCTTTTATTTTTACTTTGAAGTTCCCGTTTTTATCTGCAGTCGCTTTGTTTAATAGCGTTTTTCCATGGTATACAAATACAGTCGAGTACTTTTCTGCTTTGCCGGTGACAGAAGTAGCTTTGTTTGTTACTTTATTTACGGATGGCATAGCAGGCGGCGTTCTATCAGCCACTTTCACCATTTTAGCTGTACTTGCATTTCCAGAGGCATCTGTAGCAGTTACCTTAATTTCTGTTCCTGCACTTTGCTTTGAGATGGAGAATTTGTAATTTCCAGACATGTCAGCAGCAGTACTCTTTTGATAGTTGCCTTTTACATAAAGCTTTACCGTAGCACCAGCTTCTGCTTTTCCGTTAACAGTAGTTGCTTGATCTGTTACCGTACTAATAGTTGGTGTAGAAGGTGCTGTGAAATCAGGTATGTTTGTAAAAGATGGAAGACCTGAAATGTATCCGATTCCGCCTGTTCTGTTTATCCCAATTTCCTTTTCTATTGATTTTTTTAACTCTTCTTTGTTAACAGCGGTAATATTTTTTGCATCGATCTCATCTCCAGGATGCTGGAAATTACTCATAATATAAGAGAAGCCATTACGGTCATCTGCCGCAAATAATCCAGTAGATTCTGCTCCGGCTGGTACGGATAGAACACGAGATAATTTTTTCGTATCGATATTATAAGCCCAAACAAAATTATTTGTATGCTGGCTGCTATCTTCGCCAATAAATAATGTTCTCATTTCCTCCGAGAAGCTTAGGTTATCGGGACTTGCCACTTTATCTACATTAGCAGTGTTTCCATATGAATCAGCGGAAGCTAAGTCTTCTCCAACAAGCAGCCCTGACATGGAAGATGCTGCGTATTTACTAAGAATAGCCTGTCCATTCGTATCTTTTTGACCTTTCTTTAAGTCTAATTGATACGTGACACCTGCTTTAATTTTTGGCAATTGAATATCATCTGTTAGTTCGGAACCAGCAGCATCCTTTTCCATTCCACTGCTTTGATCTGCAACCGCTACATACACTTTACTATCCTTTTCATTTAGTGTAAGACCTTCCATTTTATTAAATTCAGAGGTTGCACCAAGTAATGCTGCATAGCGGCGAGATTCAAGAAATGCAGCTGCTTTTTCTTTGCCAGGCTTCAATTTTAAATACTCTGTTTTGCCATAAGAATATTGCTTTATCGCTTTAAAGCCTTCTTTCAAAACATCGGATGTTTCAAAAATATCACTGAACTTAATACCACTGTCTATCATATCTTTTATTTCGCTGTCTTTCGCATGTCCAAGCTTAATCCATTCTAAGTTTCCAGATCCACCGTTTTCTGTTCCTGTTTGCATGAATTTAGCTGCATATAATGTCCCGGCGGATAAGTCTTTTGCTTTATCAGCAACATACATAAACATCGTAGTATTTTTCCCATCATCTCCAAAGTATGCAGTACGACTATCTGGCATCATCTTTAATAATTCATGAGAAAAGCGGCCTGTACTATAATGCTTCTCTACTTTTGTTTTCCCGTTTTTCTTCACTTGGATTTCGGGAATAAACCCGTAGAAATAAGGATTTGCTTTTGATTTATCTCCAAAATACAACTGAGCAAAGCTTTCCGTCCACCTTCTTGCATCCGAATTCGAATCAAATTCAAAATTCCGAGCATCTGGCTCATACTCTTCTGATCCTAAGTGTGTATTCCATGGTGATATAGATCCGTTACAAGGGATCCAAAGTCCATTTACTTCAGAAAAATCAATTTTCGTTACTTTTTTTGGTTTCAGTTCCCCTGTTTTTGGGTCTTGCTCTAAATTGGTTAAGGACATAGAACCTGGAACAAGTCCATAAGCTGATTCGCCAGCAGCATCGATGGTGTCATACTCATAATGTGTAACCATATATAGTTCTTTATTGATCGGTTTCAGCAGGCTATTGGAATCTGGAGCATCTGAAACAAAGTAGGCTGGTTTTCCAGGGATGCTAGTGTCAACTATTGGATCACCATAATAATCAATAGGAGTACCTGCAGCAATTTTTTCTCCATTATTTGTCGCTACCATATCTTCCGATTTGAATAATCTTTTGTAGGATAAAGGGAATTTCTTCACTTTTCCATTGCTGTATTTGACTTCTACGGTTGCATTTGTATAAGTTTTCACCATTTCATCAATAGATGCAGGTGATTGCATTCCGTTAAATTTAACCGACTCAATCTTGACTTGATCCTTCGCAGCTGCAGCTGCTGGAGTTATAGCAGGAATTGTTAAAGCAAGTGTCAGCGCAAAAGTAGCCCCTCTTTTAGCAAAACGTTTCTTACTCATGTTTCTCCTCCTCGATTAACCTGATTTATATTTTTATGTTTTCTACTATCTATTAAATTAAACTACTGGATTGTTAACTAGATATTGAGCGGTTATTAATTTTTGTGAAATTGACGCTTGGCAAATTTAGATTAGGAACAGTGTGCAAATTTAAAAATCCAAAGTTGGAAATTTCATAATTTAATAGTTAGTTTCTACTACGATAATCTCCTGGATTTAGTAATATGTAAAAAATAACACAAAAAATATTATTGGAATATTCGTATTTTTGTGCATTTTACATATAGTTTTGACTAAACATACTCGGTATAGTGATATCAAGAAACAAAACACATCTTTATCTTTTTAATGACTTTCTAATAAGGAAAATAAACTACTAGTAGGAGGAAACAAGTATGAGATTAAAAGACAAAGTAGCAATTGTAACTGGTGGCAGTCAAGGAATCGGAGAGGGAATTGCACGTGCATTTGGAAAAAAATGGCGCGAAAATTGTTATTGCAGATGTTAATGAAGAAGCAGGTGCTACGGTAGTAGATCAGCTAGCTTCAGAGGGGATTGAATCTATCTTTGTGAAAACCAGTTGTTAGCAGCGAAGAAGATGTTATTGCATTTGTTAAAGCTGGTGTTGAACGTTTTGGAGGAATTGACCTTTTAATTAATAATGCGGCAGTTAACGTACGTAAATCAGCTGTAGATACTTCACTAGAAGAGTGGCAGAAAGTTATTGGCGTAAATTTAACAGGTGCTTTTCTATGCTCAAATATTCTATTCCTGAAATAGAAAAAAAAGGCGGGGGCACAATTGTTAATATTGCTTCATGGCATGCGGAAAAAACAATTACACGTTTAGCTGCTTATGCTGCTTCAAAAGGTGGAATGACTGCATTAACAAGACAAATGTCTTTAGATTGTGGCCCTAAGAACATTCGTGTAAATGCAGTTTGCCCAAGTACTCCTTTACTTGATCTGACTTTTGCAAGTCTTCCTGATCCAGAAGAAGCATTTAAACAAACACTTGAATTCCAACCATTTGGTCGAATTGGTACTGTTGATGATATCGCAAATGCATGTTTATTTATCATTTCCGACAGAAGGCTCCCTCCTCAAGGAATATGGAGGGAACAGCCCAATGAGTAGGTGGGAGATGAATGTCGGTTGGCGTTAGCCAAAACTTTCCTTCTTATGTTATAATAAGAACAAATGTTCTTAGTGGGGAGGGGATAATCATGCTAGTTAAAAAAGCCTATAAATTTCGCTTGTACCCAAATAAAAAACAGATAGAACTCATGAACAAAACCATTGGCTGTTCCAGATTTGTGTTTAACTTTTTTCTGAGGAAGCAAAAAGAACAAGATGCTTATTGGAATGTTTGCGAAGAAATGGTACAACATGGTCAGCTTCCGATCAATCATTGGAAAGGCAAGTATTTAAACAAATACAAAACAGTGAAATCACTTCCTACGCTAAAGAAGCATTACTCTTTTTTGAAGGAAGTAGATAGTATTGCTTTGCAAAAATCAGTGGAAAACTTAGCTGATTCTTATGATCGTTTTTACAAAAAGCAAAATAAACAGCCAAGATTTAAGACGAAGAAGAATCTTGTTCAGTCTTACACGACAAAGTATACGAATGGGAATATTGAGGTTGTAGAAAAGAAAATAAAGCTACCGAAACTTGGTTTTGTTTGTTTTGCGAAAAGTCGTGAAGTCAAAAGGCGAATCTTGAGTGCTACCGTTAGACGAAATCCATCTGGTAAATACTTTGTGTCCATCACTACCGAAATAGAAATAACAGAATTACCCAAAACAAACGCGGCTGTCGGTGTCGACGTTGGCTTAAAAGATTTTGCTATTCTATCTGACGGAACACGCTACTCCAATCCGAAGTTCTTCCGTTCCATAGAAGAAAAGTTAGTGAAAGCACAGCGAATCATGAGTAGACGAACCATTGGCGGTGCGAATTGGTATAAGGCTAAAAAGAAAGTTGCCTGTTTTCATGAAAAAATAGCAAACAGAAGAAAAGATTACCTAGACAAAATTTCCACCGAAATAGTCAAAAATCACGATATCATCGGGATGGAAAATTTGTCGGTATGGAATATGTTGAAAAATCATCACCTAGCGAAAGCTATCAGTGAAGGATCATGGGCACAATTCAAAAAAATGATCGAATACAAGGTAAGATGGTACGGGAAACAAGCGGTGACCGTTTCCAAGCACTTCCCTTCCAGTCAACGGTTTTCTTGTTGTGGCTATCAAAACAAAAAGGTGTAAAATCTCGGACTGCGTGAATGGAAATGTCCAGCATGCCATACTCCCCATGATCGTGATGGGAACGCAAGCATCAATATCAAAAACGAAGCGATAAGACTTTTAACCGCAGGAACTGCGGGGATCGCCTAATCAATAACTAGTGGATACACTGGTGTTCTTAGGAATCTCCCGCTTCAATCAAACCGTAAGGATGATAAGCGGTGAGTAGTTCAAGTGTTCTGATGAAGCTACATATGTAAGCGGTCAAACATTAATGGTTGACGGAGCAGCAATTAATAAAATTGCTCGTCCATTAATGTTCGATTAAAATATATAGAGGGAGCAGGTGGAGATGAAATCTCCACCTAGTTCTTTAAATATAAGTTAAACAAGGGAAGTGTCTTAGTTGAATCAATTTGAAAATGTTACACTTGTAAAAAAAGCAAATATCTACTTTGAGGGAAAAGTTACGAGCAGAGCCATTATTTTTCCTGATCAAACAAAGAAAACACTTGGCATTATGATGCCTGGTGAGTATGAATTTTCTACTACTAGTAAAGAAGAAATGGACATTGTTTCAGGGAAATTATCATATAAGCTGCAAGGCGAAGATTGGAAAGAAATTAATGGAAACGGCGTTTTCTATGTACCTAGTAATGAAAGTTTCCAATTAATTGTTCATGAAGTTGTAGATTATTGCTGTTCTTATCTAGAAGAATAGATTCTTTGTTTTTCTGTTAATAGAATGAAGAAATGAAGATATGGGGTTATTAGAGGTTCAAATGCATTCAATGATCGATTTAAATGCTGACTTAGGGGAAGGTTTTGGCAAGTATACAATGGCAGATGATGACAGTTTATTGGAAATTGTAAGTTCTGCTAATATTGCATGCGGTTTTCACGCTGGAGATCCTCGAACGATGGCTAAAGCGGTAAAACAAGCAAGGTTTTCCTGATTTAAACGGCTTTGGCAGAAGAGATATGAATCTCTCATCTTGGGAAATTACAACAGATATTCTTTATCAGCTTGGAGCACTTAATGTATTTGTGAAAATGCATGGTGAAAAGATACAGCATGTAGCTCCTCATGGTCGGTTAGGAAATCTGGCAGTAGTTAATCGAAAGTATGCTGAAGCTATTGCGGATGCAGTTGAAAAATTCGATCCTTCTCTTTATATTGTTACACAGCCAGGAGAATTAGCTAATATTGCTAAAGAGAAAGGGTTGAAGGTAGTAATCCATATATTGGCAGATCGTGCTTATTTAGAAAATGGAACATTGGTGCCTCGTATGGAACCAAATGCAGTCATTCATGACCCTGAAATTGTTGTTGAACGATGTGTGAAAATGATTTCATCTGGAAAAGTAGAGACGATATCTGGAAAAGAAATTAGTGTAGAAGCACATACACTATGTTTGCATGGGGATACACTAGGATCAGTAGAGTTAGCAAAAAGAATAAAAAAGGCTTTAGTAGATGCGGGAGTGGAAATACGGAAACTAGAGGAATGGCTATAGTCAATCCTCTTTTTTGTAATGTTAGATTTGTGCGATGATGCTGAGATCCTAAAAGTTATATGCAATAAAGATGATTATCATTATGTGAAAATGATAACAAAAAACGCGAATTGAGTATATTTACATTCTATTCGCGTTTTTTAAATCCCAAATTACTCTCTTAATCCCATAGGATGAAGAGAAGGCAATCAAGTAAAGTAATTATTTAGCCTTGGAACCAACAGGCTGGAATGTCTGTTTTTCTTGTATTCTATTTTTAATCGCTATATAGAGAAGAATGCAATGTTCAAAATTCGCTATATTTAATGAGGTTAATTCTTTTATTTTTTCAAGGCGGTAGATCAAAGAATTGCGGTGTATAAATAAGTTTCGAGCGGTTTCACTTAAATTCATATTACTTTTGCAATAAACCATAAAAGTAGAAGCTAATGTTTCAAAGTTGTAGTGGTTAATGAAAGGAGTTACATTTTTATTAAGCTGTGTTAATAAAGTGGATGGTAATTCATTTGTTAATATTTCTAAAGTTATATCCCAGCTGTTGTAATAGTATATTTTTGGGTGTATCTCTGTCTTCTTCCCAGCCTGTAAAGTTCTTATTGCATTATCGTAGGAATCTTTCATTCCGCCTCTGTTAGGGTTGCCGATTGCAATGACTGCGGATATACTATATTTTCTTTCTAAAAATTGATTCACTTTGTTAATATTGTAGTCGATTCTTTTTATAAATGATTGATCAATTTCTTTGGAATCTGTTGCAAGAAATATAGAAAATTGCTCTAGATTTGCTTGTCCAATAAGATCTTCATTATGTTCAACAAAGTGAAACTTGATGCTTTCTAGTAATTCTTGATGAAGCTGATGCAAGGATATTTTATTGGTGCTGGTATTAAGTATGTTAGTGGATAAGGCATCAATTTCAATAATAATACAAGCTCTTTCTATCTCTAAATTATATCCCATCATTTTTCCATAATCTGTTATTCGTTCTATATTGTCATTTTTGCTGTCAAATTGAAAGATATATTGAATGTGAAAGGGCATCCAAATAGCCGTAAAATCGACTTATAGTTAGGAGTACCTCAAGAAGATTGATATCAGTTTAGAGAATGGGCTGTAAGCCTAATTCAAACGATTGATTTTACCCGTTCGAGAATGAAGTTAAACAATGGGAATACAATAACGATGATTTTACGTGATTATTTTAAAGAGCTAATTAAAAAAAAGACGCTTTCCCCTGAAAATAACCTTATTAGCTTATTAATAAAGGAGGAGCAGCAAAGAAAAAAATGAATCAAAGAACAACATGATTCTTACTATATTGGCCGATACAAGGACATCTATGATCTGCCAAGAAAAATTTTAAATTCTGCCTTAGGTGTCAATATATTAGAAATGGAACGAAATAAGCAAGATGCTATGTGTTGTGGAGCTGGCGGTGGAATGATGTGGCTGGAAGAAACGTAAGGAAAGCGAACTTCAGAGGTAAGTGAACTTTTATCATATGCCACTTCCAAAGAGAAAATTTTCCAATCATATGAGAAATACATTAAATTTTTAGACCATGCATTAGTTAAGTCGATTTTCCTTTACTACTTACAAAGTCGTTCATCCTCTTTTACCGGGTAATGAGCACCGCAAAAAACGGAGAGTGACGAAGAGAGCGAACATTTTGCGGGCAGCCTGAGCATTCTATATTGAATGCTTTTTATTCTTATTATAATTTAATAATGTACTAGAGTGTGTTAATATGCGGTCTAATACTTTTTCAGTAAGTGGCATAAAGTAATTAAGTATTAGTCCACCTAAACAAACGGTTAATAAAGTTCCAACGCCAATGGGTCCATTTAATATCATTGCCATTATCAAGAATACGAGGTAAATGAGTGTTCTTGAAAAAAATATATTGGTTCTAGTTAATTCTTGTATAATTAATGTTAATCGGTCAACTGGAATCGGTGCAAAATTTGTGGGTAAATATGTTGCAGTTCCTAATCCTATAACAACTAAGCCAATTCCAAAACAAACAACTTTGCTGTACCATAGTTCAGGTGTTATTAAATTGTGCAATAAAAAAAGCCAAATATCAATACCAATACCCGTTATAAATGCTGTTAACAAACCCAAAACTTCAGGTCTTTGTCTTTTTAAAAATGAATTACAACCTATCAATATGAAAGCTATTATTATTTCCCAACTTCCCACAGTAAGCCCCACATTTATGGACAGTCCTACCAAAAGTGCATCAAAAGGTGAAGTTCCAAGATCTGATTGTATAGTGAAAGAAATACCAAGGGTTAATAGTAAAATTCCTAATACATAAAAAACATATTTCACTTTACTCGACCTCTTTATCATTATTTTTTTTGTTGCAAACGCAACAAAATTAAGTTAAATTTAATATATACCATTTTTATTGCATTTACAACAAAAATATGTGCTAAGGAGTTAATGATGAAGGAAATTCTTCGTGAAATTGGAATGATAGCAAGGGCATTAGATTCTATAAGTAATATTGAATTTAAAGAATATGACCTTACAAAAGGACAGTATTTGTACCTTGTGCGAATATGTGAAAATCCAGGAATCATTCAAGAAAAGTTAGCTGAGATGATAAAAGTAGATCGAACAACAGCCGCGCGTGCTATAAAAAAACTTGAAATGAATGGCTTTATTGAAAAGAAAGGAGATAAACATAACAAAAAAATTAAAAAACTCTTTCCAACAGAGAAAGGGAAAAATGTTTATCCTTTTATAAAAAGAGAAAATGATTATTCCAATATCGTTGCATTAGATGGATTTTCCGAAAGAGAAGTAGAAACCATCTTCAATCTTCTTCAAAGAGTAAGAAAAAATATAGAAAAAGACTGGGAATTTGTAAAAAAGGGAAACAAGAGAAATTATTGATTATAGAGGAGCGACCTATTTAAATGACTATAATTATAAAAAAGTGTACCCTTGAAGATTCACGCAAACTTCAAGAAATTAGTTATGAAACGTTTAATGAGACATTTAAGCATCAGAATTCACCCGAAAATATGAGTGGCTATTTGGAAAGGGCATTTAACTTAAAACAATTAGAAAAAGAATTATCCAATATTTCTTCACAATTCTTTTTTGTTTATTTTAATAATGAAGTCGCTGGATATTTAAAGGTCAATACCAATGATGCTCAGTCCGAAGAAATGGGTGATGAATCACTTGAAATCGAGAGGATTTATATAAAGAACAAATTTCAAAAAAATGGGCTTGGTAAATATCTGCTAAATAAAGCTATGGAAATTGCGATGGAACGAAATAAAAAGAAAATCTGGCTAGGCGTATGGGAAAAAAATGAAAATGCTATTGCTTTTTATAAGAAATTGGGGTTTGTTCAAACTGGAGCCCACTCTTTTTATATGGGGGATGAAGAACAAACGGACTTTATAATGACCAAAACACTCCTATAACTTTTTTTGAAAGATGGTAAATAGGTGACTTTTATGGAGATTATGGCATTAATAATATTTATTATTACTGGATTGTCAATTGATTCAAATCTAAGAAAAACAGTTAAACAAAATGAAAGAATTATTGAATTGTTAGAAAAAAGTAACTTAAAATAATATCATTCTTCAATTAAAGGGCACCATTCTTAAGGAGAGGCACTCATTTTGCATGTTAGGGCAGGTTTGTTGAAGATGGAAATGTTGAAAAGAGGTAGTAATAATTTAGGATGACCTTTCTGTTTCCTGGATCAGATACAGAACAAAGAGTCGTTCAGGTTAATGAAAATTCAAAAACCTTAAGAAGTCTAATTAGGTTTAGGTTTAATTGTACCAAGAGTGCACAGGGAAAATGTATTTGATCTAACTTCTCTGGAATGGCAAGCTACTTTTGATCTTTTGCATCAATTTAAAGCATTGCTTAATAAAGAATATAAGCTAGATGCTTACAATGAAGTGGGTATGATTATAAAGGAAGGAAGTGCAAAATGATGGATTTCGAAATGGTTATGCAGGAACTGGAAGCGCTCGGTAAGGAACGAATCAAAAAGACTTACATAAGCAATGGTGCACACGAGCCGCTTTTTGGCGTGGCTACAGGAAAAATGAAGCCACTCGCAAAGAAAATCAAGAAAAATCATCCTTTGGCCGAGCAACTTTACGCCTCCGGGAACTACGATGCCATGTATTTTGCCGGTATCATTACGGACCCAATGACAATGACTGAGGTGGATTTTGAGCGTTGGATGGATGCGGCGTATTTTTATATGCTGTCCGATTATGTGGTTGCAGTAACTTTGGCAGAAACCGATTTTGCGCAAGCTGTTGCCGATAAATGGATTACAAGCGGTGAAGAACTAAGAATGTCGGCAGGCTGGAGCTGTTACTGCTGGCTTTTGGGGAATCGCCCGGACAGCGAATTTAGTGCAAGCAAGATTGCCAGTATGCTTGATCAGGTAGAAAATACGGTTCACGATTCTCCAGATCGAACAAAATCCGCTATGAATAATTTTATTTCTACAGTCGGGATTTCATATTTGACGCTCCATGATAAGGCGGTTGAAACTGCAAAGGCAGTAGGACCAGTCGAAATCAGGCGGGATAAGAAAAAAAGCAGTATTCTGCTTGCTTCCGAAAATATCCAAAAGGAAATAGATAGAGGGAGGCTTGGTTTCAAACGCAAATATGTCAGATGTTAGCATCGTTTGTAGTGTAACTACACTAACGGGAACGAGAGCTCAATACATCATTATCATTACAAGGCTGCTGACAAGTAAGGATCGGTGGCTATTCAGCAATCGAACGCTTTAGTTACATAACTTCAGGAACGGGGCGAATACGTATCCGATAATGCTTAGCGTGATATAAGGAGGATGTTATTACTACTTAAAAAGTTATCCATTGAAAAATTGTCAGGAGTTAGAAAGCTAAAAAATTCTTGAGAAAAGGAGACATTAATAATGACAACTTCAAAGAAAAATTTAAGGACTTGCAACAAAGGACACAAATACTATAAAAGTAGCGACTGTCCGACCTGCCCAATTTGTGAGCAAAAACGCAAACCTGACAATGGATTTCTTTTATTACTATCAGCACCAGCAAGACGAGCATTGGAAAACAACGGAATAACTTCTTTGCAACAGCTTTCAAAATTTAGTGAAAAAGAGATTTTGCAATTTCACGGTATGGGACCAGCTTCTTTACCTAAACTTAGGAATGCTTTGCAGACAAATGGGTTATCATTCAAAAATTAAACACCAAGAATGATTAAACTTACAGGATTGCATTTTATGACTACTGGAGCATAATTATATTCGATTTTTCCTCAAGTAAAGGGAGCTTTAATGGAGTAACGAAAAAAACCCAATTTCTTAATATTAATACTAAGAAATTGGGTTTTTTAATATAGGAATTTCTTAACGTTGTAAATCCGTATTTTCCTGACGCTACACTAAATGATTGATATTTGGATATCATTTTTGTGAGTCATTTGTCTTGTAAAATGGGTTTTTTCTTCCGTTGAATTTGCAACAATTAAGGTCGTATAAATACATTGATAAAAATGAGAAACTGTGGTAAATTTATATAGATGTACTAATGTTATATTTTTTTTATAAGTATTCCCTATTTTAATTATACATCATAAAATCCTTTTTAGTCAACCCCTATTTTTATTTTTTAAAAGGAGTGTTTGATATGAACATGGAACTTCGCTAGGAGCAAGAACGAGTGGACAGCGTAATTGGTCAATCAGATGAACAATTTTTGTCATATGATTCGTCTTGGTATTGAACGATAAATGGGAGGGAAAGAAATGAAACCATATGTACTAGAGTTTCGGGAGATTGATAAAACGCAACTTTTGCTCGTCGGAGGAAAAGGGTTGAATTTAGGGGAACTATCGAAGATTCATAGAATACAAGTGCCAGAAGGATTTTGTGTTACGACAGAAGCTTATCAAAAACCCCTCGAACAAAACGAAGCCTTCCACGCATTGTTGGATCAACTAAAACTGCTAAAAGTAGAGGATCGAGATCAAATTGGTGAAATCAGCAGGAAGATTAGGAAAATCATTATGGAAGTAGAGATTCCTTCCGATGTTGTGAAAGCTGTTGCTCACTATCTCTCCCAGTTTGGCGAGGAACTTGGCTTTGCAGTTCGTTCAAGTGCAACTGCTGAAGATTTACCACATGCCTCTTTTGCCGGTCAACAAGACACCTATTTAAATATCATCGGAAAAGAAGCCATTTTGCGGCACATCAGCAAATGTTGGGCTTCCCTATTTTCGGATCGCGCGGTAATCTACCGTATGCAAAATGGATTTGACCACAGTCAAGTTTATTTATCTGTTATCGTTCAAAGGATGGTTTTCCCACATGCTTCAGGGATTTTATTTACCGCTGATCCCATTACTTGTAACCGAAAGATACTATCAATCGATGCAAGTTTTGGACTTGGAGAAGCATTGGTCTCTGGCTTGGTCTCTGCCGATAACTATAAAGTGCAAGAAGAGAAAATCGTCAATAAGAGGATAGCAACCAAAAAATTGGCTATCTATGCACTAAAAGATGGCGGAACAGAGACACAACAAATCGATCCGGATCAGCAAAAGAATCAAACACTTACTGAACAACAAATTTTACAATTGGCACACATCGGAAGGCAGATCGAAGCTTACTTTGGCTGCCCACAAGATATCGAATGGTGTTTGGTTGATGATACATTTTATATTGTCCAGAGTCGACCAATTACTACTTTATATCCCATTCCTGAAGCAAATGATCAGGAGAATCACGTGTATGTATCTGTTGGTCACCAACAAATGATGACCGATCCCATGAAACCACTGGGATTGTCTTTTTTCCTGTTAACGACTAATGCACCCATGCGTAAAGCTGGTGGAAGGTTGTTTGTTGATGTCACACATATGCTGGCTTCACCTGACAGCAGAAAAATGTTATTAGATGGCATGGGACAACACGATCCGCTCATGAAAGACGCACTTATGACCCTATTAGAGCGAGGAGATTTCATAAAATCTTTACCAAATGATAAAAAAGAACAGAGTTCCGGTAAAAGCAATAAAAGGGTGTCGTCTACGGATTCTAAGGCACAAATCGAAAACGACCCGACAATCGTTGCTGATTTGATTAAGAGTAGTCAAACATCGATAGAAGAGTTAAAACAAAACATCCAAACGAAATTAGGATCGGATTTATTTGATTTTATTCTGGAAGATATCCAGATATTAAAGAAGATTTTATTTGACCCACAAAGTTCAGATGTGTTTATGGCTGCTATGGATGCTTCATCTTGGATCAATGAAAAAATGAACAAATGGTTAGGTGAAAAAAACGTAGCAGACACGCTTTCTCAATCTGTACCAAACAATATTACTTCGGAAATGGGTCTGGCGTTATTGGATGTCGCAGATGTGATTCGTCCTTATCCAGAAGTAATTGATTATTTACAACATGTAAAAGATGATAACTTTTTGGATGAACTGGTTAAGTTTGAAGGTGGACAAAAAATCCGAGACGCTATCAATGCTTATCTCAGCAAATACGGAATGCGATGTACCGGAGAAATCGATATTACCAAAACTCGTTGGAGCGAGAAACCAACTACACTTGCCCCCATAATTCTTAGTAATATCAAAAACTTTGAGCCTAATGCTAGCAATCGGAAATTTGAGCAAGGGCGGCGTGCTGCTTTGAAAAAAGAACAAGAGTTATTAGATCGCTTGAAGCAATTACCAAATGGTGAACAAAAAGCCAAAGAAACAAAACGAATGATCGACCTAATCCGGAATTTCAGCGGGTTTAGGGAATATCCAAAATACGGCATGATTAATCGCTACTTCGTTTATAAGCAGGCTTTACTGAAAGAAGCCGAACAACTCGTACAAGCGGGCGTTATTCATGAAAAAGAAGATATATACTATCTCACTTTTGAAGAACTTTGCGAAGTCGTACGCACAAATAAACTAGATTACCAGATTATCAGCAAACGAAAAGACGAGTACAAATTATATGAAAAACTAACTCCACCACGTGTTATCACGTCTGATGGTGAAACACTCTCAGGTGAGTACAAACGAGAAAATCTCCCAGCCGAAGCTATTGTAGGTCTACCTGTTTCTTCCGGAGTTATAGAGGGACGCGCTCGTGTCATCTTAAACATGGAAGATGCTGATTTAGAAGATGGAGATATATTAGTCACCTCCTTTACTGACCCTAGCTGGACACCGTTGTTTGTATCCATAAAAGGCCTAGTCACAGAAGTTGGTGGACTGATGACCCATGGAGCAGTTATCGCACGTGAATATGGCTTGCCAGCAATTGTCGGAGTGGAAAATGCTACGAAGCTGATCAAGGATGGACAAAGGATCAGGGTGAATGGATCAGAAGGGTATATAGAAATACTATAATTCATTACTTTTAAATCAAAAAAGAAGAGAAATCGAATTAGGAGAATCATTGACATCATGGTGTTTTGCGGTCTATGGTAAGAACCCCGCCACTAGGACATATAAGGGGGCAGTAACTGAAGATCGATATTAATGTCTGTTAAGATTATCTTGAAATCGAGTCTTCTGTTAAAGGGCGCATTTCTGTATTATGAAATACGCCCTTCTATATGAATTGGACCATATTCTTGAAAAAGAAGAGCGTGAATGTGAATAGTAATTTTTAAGAAGAAATTTGAGAGAAATACTTCTGTTATAAATTTCGAATATTAGATAAAATGTGATCCTCGCTCTAGTACTAGGATTGAAAGAGATGTCATAGTAAATCATTTCAAATAAAGGTACGGATTGTGCCTTGGACAGATATCGATATCTTGCCTTGTTGAATCGATTGAATGCGCGGTTTTAATTTAAAGAGAGGAAAACCTCTCTCTTAATCTATTTGTTTCAACAAGTAACGTTAATGCTACTTGTTGGCAAAGTTTTTTCAAGCTCGATTTGCTCTTCATTGCTTAAAGGAACCAGCGGCAAGCGAACCCCACCAACATGTATTCCATTTAGATTTAATGCAGCTTTTACCGGTACAGGGCTTGGTGCAGTAAATAATGCTCTCATCATTGGGAGAAGATTTCGATGTATAGAAGCAGCGTTTTGAACATCGCCATTTTTAAAGGAATCAATCATTTCTTGCATCTCATTGCCAATAATATGAGATGCAACTGAAACAACTCCTGCTCCTCCGATAGATAAAACTGGTATTGTTAATCCATCATCCCCACTATACAGCGTAAAATCACTAGGTGTTTTGCTGATGATTTCTGCCATCGCATCCAAGTTGCCGCTTGCTTCCTTAATTGACACAATATTAGGAATCGCTGAAAGACGAACAATCGTTTCGACAGAAATGTTCACTACGCTACGTCCTGGGATGTTATAAAGCATGACTGGCAAAGAAGTTGATTCAGCTATCGCTTTAAAGTGTTGGTACAATCCTTCTTGAGACGGTTTATTATAGTATGGAGCAACTAGCAAGATGCCATCTACTCCTGTTTCCTCAGCAAGTTTCGTTAAGCTAATCGAAGCTTTCGTGTTATTTGAGCCAGTTCCAGCGATGACTGGAACTCTTCCATTAGCAGCCTTTACGACACATTTAAATAATTCGATCTTCTCTTCGGTGGTTAATGTTGGAGACTCTCCAGTTGTACCAGCGACAACTAAAGCATCTGTTCCATTTGCAATTAAATAGTCAACCAATTTTTTCGTTGCTAGAAAATCAATTTCATCATTATGATCAAACGGAGTAACCATTGCTGTTAATACTTGGCCAAAATTCATAAACCTACACACCCTTTTTAAAATTTTTTAATTAGAGGGGATAGGGCCATTTTTTTAGGAACGCAAAAAGCAGCAACGAGGGAATCGCTGCTGCAGTAGAAACAATATAAATAAAAATCGTTCCAGTGCACAAGATAGCCCTCCATATAGTTTCCTATATGACAGTTCTGTATTTATTCAACAGCAGAACCAGCTTCAAGAACATGAGATCCTTTCCACTTCGGCAAATACCCCTTTCCACAATTGTCATTGGATCTCATTCTCCTCAGATTGTGTACTTATGATCTTTGCGCCTCTATCCTCACTTCAAAAAATATTGAAATAAGAAAATATTTAGTTGGTTGTAATATAGCAAGAAATTGGTTCACATGCAAGGATTATTTATATATATTTTTATGATTTAAAGCCTTTATTAATAGAAACTTGATTTTGGTGAATTTTCTAAAAGTTTAGTTTGATTCCTTCAAATACATAGTTTATCAAGTTCCTTACAAAAATCTCATCAAGTACTTCTCCAGTTATCAATAATCTATAGAATACAGGTCCCCAAATTAAATCAATCGTTAGCTCTATATTCAGGTCTTTTCTTAAATCTCCTCTTGAAATTCCACGTTCTAAAATTTGTTTTGAAATACTTCGGCGAGGCTTAAAATACGCTTGACGATAGATATCAGCTAGCTTTGAATCAAATTGTCCTTCTGCTATTATTTCCGCAATTACATTTCCCTTTTTGCTTATTAGAAATTGTACAAAATTATTAACTTGAATGAACATATCTTCAATAGTTGACCCTGTATTAGGTATTGGGAGCTTGTCACTAGTAGCATTTAAGAAGCTATCTATTACAACAGCAGCTTTATTGGGCCACCATTTATAAATAGTAGCTTTGCTAACTCCAGCTTTTTCAGCAATCTTTTCAACGGTTATTGCTTTAAAGCCATTTTCAATTAATAGATCATATGAAGCAGTAAGAATATCTGTTTTTGTTTTTTCACTGCGAGGACGCCCTAATTTTTTATCCATGATAAACAACCTCCTTCTATTATTATAAATTAAATTTTAAAACTATACGTATATTATATATTAAAAAAAATACACTTTACAATACTGAACGTATAGTTTATTATATATTTTATAAACTATACGTTCAGTATTTGTTTGTGAAAATCGATGAATAAATTGTAAAGAAGCCGGAAAGAGAAGAAAAAACATTGACTAATTTTATTTTTTAAAGGGAGTGAAGTATGATGGAAAGCTTAAATAACGATTTTATGGAAAAGAAAGCTGTATTGAATAATGTATTGATTTTGGCTATGGCTATAGCTTGTGGACTTACTGTTGCAAATTTATATTATATACAGCCCTTGCTGGCAGAGATAGCAAAGACATTTCATGTCAGTGAAATTAGTGTAGGTGCTGCTGCTATGCTTACACAAATAGGATATGCAGTTGGAATGATATTTATATTGCCACTTGGGGACATAAGAGAAAGAAGAAATTTAATAACTGTAGTGTTTTTATTTTCAATACTCTCGCTTACAAGTATGTTCTTTTCTCAAAATATATGGATGCTGATGATTTCTTCTTTTGCAGTTGGATTTACTTCCATTATTCCTCAGCTTCTTATCCCTTTGGCAGCTCAGCTATCAGATCCAAAGGAGAGAGGACGAATAATTGGCACTGTAATGAGTGGTTTATTAATTGGTATATTAGTGTCACGTACATTTAGCGGTATTGTGGGTGAATACTTAGGATGGAGAATCGTATATATTATTGCGGCAATGATGATGATCATTCTTATGATAGCTTTAAGAAAATTAATACCAGTAAGCAAACCTGTTTCTAACATGAAATATATGGAGTTATTAAAATCAATGATACAATTAATTAAAACCGAATCGGTTTTAAGAGAAGCTTCTATTAATGGAGCCCTGATGTTTGCGGCTTTCAGTGCATTTTGGACAGCACTTATATTTTTACTTGAAAGCTCTCATTACAACATGGGCTCTCAGGCAGCAGGCTTATTTGGATTAGTTGGAATCATTGGTGCTTTAGCTGCTCCATTGGTTGGAAGAATGGCTGACAAGAAAGGTCCTAGGTTTGTTATAGGAATAAGTGTAATGGTTGTAATAATATCTTATCTATTCTTCCTTCTGTTTGGATTTACAGTATTGGGGTTGATTTTAGGAGTTATCTTGCTTGACTTAGGAGTTCAATCCAGTAATATTTCCAACCAAACCAAAGTACATTCTTTAAATGAAGAAATGCGCAACAGAATTAATACTGTATATATGGTAAGCTTTTTTCTAGGAGGAGCATTAGGTTCTTTTCTAGGATCTTATAGTTACGCACACTTTGGATGGTATGGGGTTTGTAGTTTTGGAATAGCAACTCAAATTATCGCGGTTATTATCCATAAAACTGCAAAATAATTTTATCAGAAGGTTATGAGAAGGATAAAAAGGGATTTCAATAACTTATGAGGTTTTAATCTATGTTTTTAAACTCCTTCAGCCCTTAATAATATAGTTGATCAAGGTTACATTTTTCTAATATTTATGGCTCAAAAAGCCTTAGAATAAAAAAAGATTTAATCATTCTAAGGCTTTTAATAGCAAGCTTATTCTATTTTAAAATGCTCTAAAAATTTAGTATTAAAATCCCCGCTTACGTATGTGTCATCATTAAGAACTTGAAGATGAAATGGAATGGTTGTATGGATGCCTTCGATAATAAATTCACTTAGTGCTCTTTTCATTCGGTCTATGGCTTCATTTCTTGTTTTTCCATAGGTGATTACTTTTGCAATCATTCAGTCATAATAGGGAGGAATTGTATACCCCTGATAAGCTGCCGAATTTACTCTTACTCCATATCCGCCTGGAGGAAGGTATTTTTTAATTTTTCCAGCTGATGGCATAAAGTTTTTCTTTGGATTCTCGGTATTAATCCTGCACTCAATGGACCAGCCATTAAGGGATATCATGTCTTGTGATATTTTTAAAGGTTCCCCTGATGCGATATAGATTTGTTCTTTTATTAAATCAACATCTGCAACCATTTCTGTAACTGGGTGTTCTACTTGAATACGTGTGTTCATTTCCATGAAATAAAATGTATTCTCTGTATAATCATAAATAAACTCTATTGTACCAGCACCTGAATAATTTACAGCTTTTGCTGCACGAACTGCTGCCTCGCCTCTAGAAAAAGAATATGTATTTGCTCAAGGAGGAGGCAGCAGGCTGGCAGAGGAAATGAATGTGCCGCTTTTAGGCCAATTGCCTATAGTTCAACCTTATTGGGATGAAGAAAATTTCGCTCCTTCTATTTATCAAGAAGATCACGTGGCAGGCATTAAATATAAGGAGATAGTAGAAAAAATAATAAAAGAACTAGATTAATAGGTTGAGAAATTATCTTAAAATTGCAACAATTAATCAACTGAATGTATGTTAAAATTAACCAAAAAGAGAAAGGGAGTTTTGGCAAATGGAAAAGACAAGCGTTGACTGGGAAAACCTTGGATTTGCTTATAGAAAAACAAATCAGCGATATGTTTCTAATTTTAAAGACGGAAAATGGGATGAAGGCATCTTAACAGAGGATAGCAATATTGTAATCAATGAATGTGCTGGTGTTCTTCAGTATGCTCAGACATGTTTTGAAGGGATGAAAGCATATACCACGGAAGATGGAAAAATTGTTATTTTTCGACCGGAACTAAATGCACAGCGATTGGAATATTCTGCAAATAGACTACATATGGCTCCATTTCCAAAAGATAGATTTGTTGATGCTGTTGTACAGACAGTAAAAGCTAACGCTGAATATGTACCGCCTTATGGCTCTGGAGCTTCATTATATATACGTCCTTATCTATTTGGAACCAATCCAACCATTGGAGTTAAACCAGCTGAAGAATTCCAGTTTAGAATATTTACTACACCGGTTGGTCCTTATTTTAAGGGAGGTGCAAAGCCAATTACCATTTGTGTTAGTGATTTTGACCGAGCTGCCCCACATGGCACTGGAAATGCTAAGTTAGGACTGAACTATGCCATGAGTCTTCATGCTCTTATTACAGCACATGAAAATGGATTTGATGAAAATATGTATTTGGATTCTGCAACGAGAACGAAAGTAGAAGAAACAGGCGGCGCCAATTTCATATTTGTTACAAAGGACAACAAAGTGGTTACACCTAAGTCAGAAACAATTCTTCCTTCTATTACCCGCCGCTCACTGATGGTAATTGCGAAAGAATATCTTGGGCTTGAAGTAGAGGAAAGAGAAATATACTTTGAGGAAGTGAAAGATTTTGCAGAATGTGGTTTGTGTGGAACAGCAGCTGTTATTTCACCAGTCGGGAAAATAAACGACCATGGGAACGAAATATGCTTCCCAAGCGGCATGTCAGAAATGGGACCTATTTTGAAAAAGTTATATGATACACTTACTGGAATCCAGGTGGGACGCATTAAAGCACCTGAAGATTGGATAAAAGTGATTGAATAGTCAATACAGGCTGTCGACAAACACTCGCTTTCTTCGTTGTTCGCTTGCTCAGATGCTCATTACTGGGTAACAGAGGATGAATGACTAACTACGCCACGTCCTGTGGCAACGTCGTTCTGACCAACATCCTGTTGCCCGCCGCTCCTCCCAAGGCTTCACGCTGTGATGCGACAAACGTTTTCGATCAGCCTGAAGTTACTGCAAAAATGGGTTTGTCTACAATCTGAAAGGTGAATAATTTTTAGTAGCTTTTATACTTTGGATGATGGACAAAGGAGTCTGTCATCCATTTTTTTGCTAAATAAAATGAAAATATTTCACTCGACGCAATAATAGTTCCCTGTATATCTTCTATTTTAAAAACTTTCACCTAGATACTTGTTAATTAATACAAGGGGAATTGGAACCCAACCAACGGATATTTTATTTGCAAATTGGTAAAACTGTTGAATTTTTTATCTCTCTGAGAGCTAAACTTGTTTGAATTCTTGTGATGCCGAGTTTATATAATTTTCTAGTGAATATCTCTAAGTCACTTCGATTTTTGTTTACAATTTTTAAGAGATAATCAAATTCACCTGTTATACAATGACATTCCAATATCTCGGGCATAGACTCTAATGACTTTTCTAAGATTTCAAATTTCTCTTCTTGGTGTATATTTACGCTAATAAAAATGAAGCATGATAAATCAAAACCTAGATTTTGTTGGTTTAAAATAGCCACTTTCTTTTTGATAAAGCCTTCTTTTTCTAAACGTTTTACTCTTGAATGTATAGCTGGTGGAGACAAGTTGACATGCTTTGCAAGCTCTATATTACTTAATTGTGCTTGTTTTTGTAGTAAATCTAAAATTTGAATATCAATATTATCTAAAGTCTTGCTTACAATAGATTCCATGTATATCACTCCAATTAAAATTATTCAAAAAATAGCGTCCTTTTAAGAATAGAAATGAATTTAATTTTGTTTAATGATCGTAATTATTTATTTTATTTCAATTTTTAATGATTATAACGAATAATATATATCAACGTCAAACGTGATGTTAAAATAATTAAGTGGGTAATATTAAACTTCAAATGGTTGTGGTTCTAATGTGAAAAAGACTAATTTCAAATATAGTTTATTTAACATTACTAAACTTAAAACTATTTTTTTATTATTTATATTATTAATTGGAGGTAATACAAATGATCTTTAAATATGCCAGCCGTATTGAGAATGTAAAACCATCAGCAATTAGAGAGCTACTTACATTAGGTTCTCAACCTGATATTATTTCTTTTGGCGGGGGATATCCTGCTCCAGAATTATTCCCTATTGATAAACTTAATGCGGTGTTCTTGGATGTTATGAAAGAGAATGGAACAAAAGCTCTTCAATATTCGACATCCGAAGGTCTTCTATCATTGAGAGAAAAACTTGTTCAACGTATGGTGAATACAGGAATTTCTTGTGAATTAGATAATTTATTCATTGTTCAAGGCGGTCAGCAAGGATTAGATTTAGTTGCAAAATTGTTTATTAATAAAGGCGATATCGTTGTGACAGAAAATCCAACATTCTTGGGAGCTCTTATTGCTTTTAACCCTTATGAACCGGAATACAAAACAGTGCCAATGGATGAGGATGGTATGGACATGGATGCGTTAGAAGAAATATTGAAAGCTAACTCAAAAGTTAAATTTATTTATACCGTTCCTGAATTCCAAAATCCAACTGGTGTGACCATGAGTTTAGAACGACGCAAACGTTTAGTGGAATTAGCTAATAAATATAATGTCATGATACTAGAAGATAGTCCATATAGAGAGATTCGTTTTGAAGGCGAAGCTATTTTACCGATTAAAAGCTTTGATACAGAAGGACGTGTTATTCATCTAGGAAGCTTCTCGAAAATTCTCTGTCCTGGTGTGCGTTTAGGTTGGGTTGTAGCGGAAAAAGAAATTGCTTCTAAATTATGCCTGCTGAAATTGGCTGCAGATACTCAAAATAGTACGCTTAATATGTATCTGGCAGATAAATTTATGGAAAAGTATGATATTGATGAACATGTTCAATCCATTCGAGTGCTTTATAAAGAGAAAAAAGAAACCATGATTCAAGCTATTCAAGAATATCTTCCTTCATCAGTATCCTATACAAACCCTGAAGGTGGACTTTTCATCTGGATGACCTTCCCTAAGTACATGGATGCTGCAGTATTAATGCGTGATAGACTTGTTCCAGAGGCAAAAGTAGCCTATGTACCTGGTGCACCATTCTTCCCAGTGAAAGAAGAAATAAATCATTGCAGGATTAGTTATTCGAGTATGCCTAAAGAAAAGATAGTAAAAGGCATTGCCTCTTTAGGAAGAATCCTAAAGGAATATTGCTAGGTTAACCTTTAAAAAGCGGTTCAATAACGTATTGTTATGTTTAAATAAAATATTTCAAAAATAGGCTGTTTTCGTATAGATTGTTACTTTTAAATGTGCAGCCTGAATACACTTCGTCCGTTTAGCGAGCGTCGAGCCTCCTCTTCGCATACGCTTATGTGGGGTCTCGTCTTTCTCGCATTCCCACATGAGTCTACGTGTATTCAGTCTGCTGAGTACTTCTTCTCCCATTTATTTACGTAAAAAACAACAATCTTTGAGAAAACAGCAAAAAAATAAAAGAAAGACCGGTGTACAATGTCAGAAGTTCAATATTCTATTATTCAAGCGCAGAAATCAAAGCAGAAGTCTCTAATTTATATTCGATTACAAAATTTCTTTTTTTGGGCAAGTAATTGTATTATCTTATCCTATTTACCTCTTTATTTTCATGAAAATGGCTTAAACACAAAGGAAATTGGGTTTGTATTGGCCATTGGTCCACTGGTTTCCATTTTTGCTCAGCCTTTTTGGGGGATAGTTGCTGATCGTATAAATTCCATCAGACGAACGATTCTATTGTTGGCATCATGCAGTACGGTGTTATGTATAGGAGTGTTTATGGCAAATGGTTTTTATTCAATCTTTTTCTTAATGGCTCTACTTATGTTTTTCTTTACATCTATTATGCCATTGAATGATTCTATGAACGTTAAATTAAGTGTTTATCATAAGGTGAGTTATAGCACGATAAGGGCATGGGGATCCATTGGTTTTGCGGTTGCATCTTTGGGGTTAGGCTATCTGCTTATCATCATCGACCTATCCCAATTGATTTATGTGTATGTCGTCTTAATGGCACTCATTTTTTTCTCCGTCCATCGTACATTTGAACCGATGCAAAAAGGAAATAAATTTGAACTAAAAGATATTCATGCTTTACTTCATAATGGTAAATTCCTTCTATTTTTAGTTTTCGTTCTCATTATTTCCATTCCGCATCAGTTAAATCTAAACTTGCTAACCATCTACCTTTCAACATTGGGTGCATCAAAGCAGATCATTGGACTTGCTTGGATGACAGCAGCTGCGTTGGAGGGGTTTGTGTTTTTAATGTTTGGTAAAATATTAGATCGTTACAAACCACTTCCGTTATTGGTGGTTGCATCATGTTTATATTCACTAAGATGGTTATCCTATTTCTTTATGCCGGTTCCTGAAATTATTGCTATTTTGCAAATTTTTCAAGCAATTACCTTTACTCTTTTTCTTTCTGCTTCCGTTCGGTATATAGCTGATCTTATTCCTCCTAAATTGAGGGCAACAGGACAGGGATTGTTTTCAGCGGTATTCGTAGGAATTGCAGGTGTAATTGGAAATATGGTTGGTGGATGGGCAATGTATGTCTATGGTGGACCTACCGTATATAAATGGGCAGCTGTTATGTCTTTACTAGGTGGAATCTATGTTTTTCTGTATATGTTATATGTTAAGTCATCTAAGAAGACTTCATAATTTTCATGTAAAGTATTTTGTTATCGATGGTACAATTGCCTCAGGCTGTTGAAAAACGTTCGCTCTCTTCGTCACTCCCCGTTTTCTTCGGTGCTCATTACTCAAAAACGGTAACTCCGCTCCTCGAAAAGGGTTGTTCCTTGATAGACAAACGTTTTCAATCAGCCTGAAATTTTGCACCCTTCCTTTTTCGACACTCTGAGGCAAAAGACAATTGCCTTAGAAAATAAACATCAGTTTCCTTAAATAAGCATGTTTCCATTTATGAAAAATTATGCTGTAATAAGGGATAGAACAAAATGTTAATCCTGTTCTAAGTAGTGAGAGAATTGAGGGATTTGTGGTTGAAAAAGTTTAAGAAGTTTTACTTAGAGATTACTAGTGTATGTAATCTCGCATGCAGCTTCTGTCCGCCGACAGAACGACAAAAGCAATTTATTTCTGTGGAGGATTTTTCTAAGAGATTAGACCAAATTAAACCACATACAGACTATATTTATTTACACGTTAAGGGTGAGCCGCTGCTCCATCCTAAAATAGACCAATTGTTGGACTTAAGTCATGAAAAAGGGTTTAAAGTTAATATTACATCCAATGGAACATTAATTAATAAAAAAAGGCACAAATTATTAAATAAACCGGCATTAAGACAGATGAATTTTTCCCTTCACAGCTTTGATGGCCATGCTGGCTCTACTGATAAGGAAGGATATGTGAGGAGTATACTTTCCTTTATTAAAGAAGCAACGAGCCAATCAGAAATGATTGTTTCACTGAGGCTATGGAATCTCACACAAGATAATATGACGAATCTCGAAAGACAACGAAACAGACAATTGTTGGAAATTATTGAAAAAGAATTTGATTTAGACTACAAAATTGAAGAAAAGGTCACACCAGGAAGCGGCGTGAAAATTGCCGAACGCATCTTCATCAATCAAGATTACGAGTTTCAATGGCCTGCGCTGCATGAAGAAGAGGATGATGGGAAAGGCTTCTGTTATGGTCTTCGAAATCAAGCAGGTATACTAGCAAACGGAACCGTTATCCCCTGTTGCTTAGATGGAGAGGGGATAATCAACCTTGGAAATATTAATGATGTCTCCTTTTCTGATATTATCGAAGGAGATAGAGCAAAAAACATTGTAGAAGGATTTTCACGAAGAGTGGCAGTGGAAGAACTATGCAGGAAGTGCGGATATCGCAAAAGGTTTGGAAAATAGATGCGGGAATAGTTAAGGTTGAGTAGTTGGATAGATTTATTTCAACCTATAACCTGCGCTCCTGCAGTTGATATTTGCTTTTTTTGATAAGGATTAAATGGCAATTATTAATTAGTTTAGAAGTTATTAAAAGATTTTTCAATTAATGCAGGAGATCTCAATCTGCAATTGAACTTCAACAAAATGGTTGAATATTACGAACAAATACGTATAGGATTATAAACAAAAGCGATGAGAGTGGTTTCTCATCGCTTTTGTTTATCCCACTCTTAACGGGCAGTAAGACCCCCACCTCGGGGATGCTGAGAAATCGAGGAAGCTAGGTGGGGGATAATTGCCCATAAAGGTCCGATAAGTTCAACTAACAATCAGTGGGGGATGAAGAAAACCCTCACTGATAGAAAGGTTCACTTTATATGTGTATCTTAGTTGATGAAAAATAAAAAGCTTCTTTTTATTGAACCAAAAATAGTTCAGTGGCTCTTAAAAAATGCAGTTATGAATTTTAAGCACTCAAAAAGTGATGATAATATTCTTTCTCTATCTAGTCTAATTTAATGTTCTTATCCTGAATTTCAAGGGAAAGTGCTTTATTTCGATGGAAAACAAAAAAAAATTCCCCCTTATAAGGATCTATACAAAAGTAACTGTATAAATCCTTTCTTTTACCATTAATTCCTTTTTGAGTAAAAAATATTTTTTTGGTGCTTTATTTCAATTATTAAACAATAAATAAGAGGTTGATATTTTAGAGCGACAGTTACTAGAGAATAAAGTCCTTTAGTTCTCTCGCTCTATATTTTTTCTAAGAGTATTCATTCATTGAATTAATCTAGTCGTTCCCTTTTCTATAGAAAAAGAAAAGGAATTTGAGCTAAGGTCAATAGCCACGCTAGTTTATTCATCATTTAAGAATGGAAGAAAACATGTTTTTCCAATTTTGAGAGCGTGTTCAAAGAATCATAGGAATTTTTTCCGATTGTTCCAATTTGTTAGAATTGTTAATTTAAAAATGAGCCGAAGAGAACCGGTTTATTTGGGTAAAGATCGTTAGAGTGGGGGAATATAAAAAATCGATTTTGTGTTGTCGATCTAGATTTATGAGCTTGATCGTTTTTAAATCAAAATAGAGAAGGAGAGCATTTATGAAACTAACGGAAAGACCGCTAGATAAAAGCAATCTGCAAAAGCCAATGACGGTGCAAGGAATTGAAAAGCTTGATAATGGAGTTAAACTGAATTTGGGACAACAGGACGCTTATATTCGCTTGTTATCTTCTGATATGTCTAAAGTATCCATTTTAAATAAAGGCGATAAAGAATTTAACTCTGTGAGCATCGCCAAAACCAAATGGGATAATCCAAATTTCCAAATTAAAGAAGACAACAAGAAGATACTTTTGGTGTCTGACAGCTTAACCATTGATATTCAGAAGAGTCCGTTTGCGATCAAATATTTAGACAAATCTGGAAATGTGATTAATGAAGATGGGGATCAAGGTGTTGGCTACGAAAACGGAAAGCCATACATATTCAAGAAAACGGATAAGAATGAAGCTTTCTACGGCTTCGGTCAGAAAATGGACGGATTAAACCATCGAGGCCAGGACATACGAGTGTATAACCGAGAAAATGATCAGACTCCAACATCTCAATATACGTTTTCTTCCTTTCCATTTTTTATCGGTTTAAAAGGCGATAAAGCGTACGGAATGTTCTTCGACAATACATATCGTTCCTATTATAATATGGCAAAAGAAAGCGACGATTACTATTACTTCTGGGCTGATGGTGGAAAACTAACGTATTATTTTATTAATGGACCAGAGATTAAAGACGTTGTGGATCGTTATACTGATTTGACAGGAAAGATGCAAATGCCTCCAGAATGGGCAATGGGTTTCCATCAATCCGCTTGGGGCTATCATCAAAAAGACGTGGAGCAAGTAGCTAAAACGTATCGAGAAAAGAATATTCCAATCGATGGTGTAATGCTTGATATCGAATGGATGGACGATTATAAAGACTTTATGTGGGGCTCCAAATTCCCTGATCCAGATGGAATGCATAAACGATTGCACGATTCAGGATTTCATTCAACAGCAATCATCGATCCGGCTATTCGTGTACCTGATCCTGGCCAACCGGAATACTTCTATTACACGGATGGAACGAAGAAAGATCTTTGGGTTAAAAATCCTGATGGCACGGACTATTTGGGAAAAGTTTGGCCTTGGGGAGTACCATCGAAATCCGTATTCCCGAATTTCTTACAGCAGAAAACCCGCGATTGGTGGGCTCAGCAGCATTCAACGATGTTTGATAGAGGAGTGGACGGCATTTGGAATGATATGAATGAACCGGCTAATTTTAGTACGAAAGACTATTGGACTTTACCGTTAGATACGGTTTTTGAAACAGACGAAGGCGTAAAAATGACGCATGAAGAAGCTCATAACATTTATGCCCATACTGAGGCACAAGCTACAGATGAGGCATTCAACACCTTAAAGCCAAACACTCGTCCGTTTATTTTGACACGTGCTTCATTTGCAGGATCCCAGCGTTACGCAACAGCTACATGGACTGGTGATAACTGGAGCAGATGGGAATTCTTAAGAGCATCGATTTTCCAAGATATGAATGTTGGTTTGGCAGGTTTCCCAATGGTCGGAAACGATATCGGCGGATTTGCGAAAAATCCTTATATAGGAGCTGTCCCTACACCAGAATTGTTTGCACGCTGGGTTGAGGTAGGTGCTTTTTATCCATTCTCTCGCGACCACTACAATAATGATGGAAAAAGTCCAATGGAGACAGACGCTAATCATAGTTTAGCTTGGCAAAGACAAGAGCCATGGCAGTTTGGCAAAGAAGTAGAGGACATCAGCCGTAAATACATTAATATGCGTTATGAACTGATGCCTTACCTGTATAACGCGTTCCAACGTGCACATGAAGAGGCAAGCCCAATTATGCAGCCGCTTGTATACCAATTCCAAGAGGATGCAAAAACACATAATATCCAAGATCAATTCTTATTCGGCGATTCGCTTATGATGGCACCGATTGTTAATGAAGGTGCAACGTCCCGTGACGTATATTTACCAGCAGGCGTAAAATGGGTAGACTATTGGTCAGGCGAGGAGTTTGATGGTGGACAAACGATTAAAAAAGAAGCCGATCTTGCAACTCTTCCAATCTATGTGAAGAAAGACTCGATTATTCCGCGCCGAGAAGTTCAGCAGCACACTGGTGAAAAACCGCTTACGAACTTGACGCTCGACACGTATCTTGAAAATGAAGCGATGTACAGCTTCTATGAAGACGATGCCAGTACAGAGGATTACACTAAAGGCGAATTCAACGTGACAAAATTTGAAGTAGAAAAGAAACGAAACAAGATTACATTTAAACAAAAACAAGAAGTAAAGAACTACAAAGATTCTAAGATTGAGCAATATACATTGAAATTAAATAATGTAGAAAAACCTTCTAAAATTCAAGCTGGTCGCAATAAGTATCAAGAAGTTGGTTCATTAGCTGACACACAAGGGAAAACAAATACCTTCTTCTATAATGCAAACACGAAGGTACTTTATGTAAGCATCCCAGCTGATGAGAAAAAAGAAGTACAAATTCGTTAATTTACAAGCAGCATAGGTTGAAGAGGGAACTAATGGAAATATTAGTTCCTTCTTAATATGCAGTTGTAAAATTATTCTGAAGAAAAGAATTTAACAACAATAATATAGTGAAAATGTGGGGCGTATTTCAATATCATTGTAGTAAAAAACAATGTAAATATACGATTAGGAGTGTTTAATAGATGAAAAAATGGTTGGCAACCCTTGGATTAGCAGCTGGAGTTCTTTCTCTTTCGGCATGTAGCGCCAGCAACTCAGATACGATCGTTCAATCAAAGGCAGGTAACATAACGGAAGAGGAATTTTACAACGAATTAAAGGATAAGGCTGGTTCCCAGGTTTTAAAACAAATGATTGGCATGATGCTTCTTGAAAAAGAATATAAAGTGACTGATAAAGAAATTACAGACAAAATAGCAGATTATAAAAAACAATCCGGAGGGGAGGAGGGCTTTAAACAGAAACTCGAGCAAAATGGGTTTAAGGATGAAAAGGAATTGAAAAAGTATGTTAAACAAGAATTGTTGGCAGAAAAAGCAGCAATAGACGGGGTGAAAATTACCGAAGCTGATGTTAAAAAAGAATTCGAGGACAAGTATAAAGAGGATATAAAAGCAAGTCATATTCTTGTCGCAGACGAAAAAACTGCGAAGGAAGTAAAGGAAAAGCTTGTTAAAGGAGAAGACTTTGCCAGTCTTGCGAACAAATATTCCATCGATACAGGTACGAAAGCGAATGGTGGCGATCTTGGCTACTTTGTTAAAGGAAAAATGGTTCCTGAATTTGATGCAGCTGCATTTTCACTTAAAATCAATCAAATCAGTAATCCAATAAAAACACAATATGGTTATCACATTATTAAAGTAACAGATAAGAAAACAAACAAATTAGAAGACAAAAAAGCTGAAATTGAAAAGGAACTAAAATTAGCAAAAGCACAGCCGCTTGAAGCAACTATTTCAAATCTTCAAAAAGAAGCAGACGTTACAATTAAAGATAAAGAGTTAGAGGATGTATTGAAGTAACCATTTTTAATGAATGGTTATGTAAATAGGTTTAAAAAGACGAAATAGTCAAACGTGTTTTGATTTTCATCGAAATACATTGGCTATTTTTGTTTGAATTTGAGTGCCTGTCCCTTAATGCTTTAAAGAACTGAGGGACAGGTACCACAAATGGACAAGTGGTGCCAGATCCCTTTTGCAACCTTTAATTTACCATCTATTTACAAATAGAAAATAATTCCATAATACTTGTCCTTTATAGTAGAGAACGTAAATAAGTGATAGAGGAGAGGTTCACATGGAAAAAAGAAAATAATCGCGGCAACTGCAGCATTGTCCTTAGCAGCATTAACAGGATTGGGTTTTAGTTATAATAAGGATGCAACAGCATCAGCATCCAGCCAATATGGCAAAGCGAAGAATGTGATTGTTTTTGTAGGAGATGGCATGGGAGCTGCCCATCGTGAAGCGATTCGTTTAGCTACTGTTGGCCAGAATGGAGAACTTGCCATGAATGCAATGCCTGTTTCTGGTGAAGTACATACAAGCTCCACTTCTGTTGTAATCGATTCAGCAGCAGCAGCAACTGCCATGGCTTCCGGTGTGAAAACATATAACGGAGCAATTGGAGTAGATGCAAAGAAAAAATCAGTGAAAACCATCTTGGAAATGGCAGATAAAGCTGGAAAATCAACAGGATTGGTCACAACAAGCCAAATTACGGATGCGACGCCAGCGGCTTTTGGTGCACATGTAACCGACCGTTCGAAACAGAGTGATATTGCAAAACAATATTTAGAAAAGAGCAAAGTGGATGTATTGCTGGGTGGAGGCGAAGATTTCTGGTATCCTGCAGGCAAAGCTGGGAAATACGAGGATCAGCCAGCTAAGGATCCAACTGAAAAAAGCAAAGGAACACAAGGCAATCTAGTAGATAAAGCGAAGAAGCTTGGATATAACTATGTAACAAATAAAAAAGATCTTGAAAAAACGAACAGTGGCAAAATTTTAGGTTTATTTGCCAATGAAGAAATGTTTGAGCAAAGAGAAGAAGGACAAGGCGATTTATACAATCCAGTCGTTCCTTTGCCTGAAATGACGAAAAAAGCAATTGATACCCTATCAAAAAATAAAAAAGGCTTTTTCTTAATGGTAGAGGAAGAAGGAACAGATGAATTCTCCCATGAAAACAATGCCGGAAAAATGATTAAAGCAGGACAACAGCTGGACAAATCGGTAAAAATAGCAAAAGACTATGCAAAAAAACATCGTGATACATTAGTTCTCGTTGTAGCAGACCATGAATGCGGAGGCCTTGTGATAGAAGATGTAAGCAGCAGCGATGAATCGGGAGATGGAATATCCAAAGAAGACGGACCGTTCAAAGTAGCGAAAAGTAATAATCAATTTACGATTGACTGGACAACTAGCGGACACGGTGGGGTTACCGTTCCATTAACAGCAACAGGAGCAAATGCTGAATTATTGGCAGGAAGCTATGAAAATACTCATATTTTTGATGCAATGAAAAATGCAATGGGGTTAAAGAAATAAAGTAAACTAACCATCAGTGGGGGTTCCTCATCCCCCACTGATGGTTAGTTGCACTTATCGGACCTTTACGGGCAGTTATTCCCCACCTAGCTTCTTCGATTTCTCGGCATCTTGTGGTGGGGATCTTACTGCCCGTTAAGATGTGATAAAGTTTAGTGTCAGACACCGAAAGTGGATATTTATCCTTTTCCGGTGCCTGACACTTTTTGTTGTTTAAAATGTTTCATCCACAATTTGCAAATATCCGTTCTGAAAGGATGGTTGTTGAAACAAGTTTTCTTTTGGAAAAATAAAAGTCCAAGGCATACTTACATTTGGCGAAAGAAGGATGGACGGAAATGAAAATACATGTTCAGCAATAAGTGCTTCATCCTCAAAATATTTTAGTTTAGTATGATCAAAAGGTAGCTTTTGATTGTTTACATTATGAATAAGGACGGTTACGAGTAAATCTCCTTTGTGATTGATTGCTTGCCAAAGAGGAGTAAATGAAACATTAGTGGTTTGAACGATTTCTGCTCTTTGGAATATTTCTTCAATTGATTTGCGATCCTTTTGCGAGATGGTTTTGTTCCATGCAGGCTCAAAGATTAGTTTTTGCATATGATTGTCTCCTAAGTAAGATGGATGTAGTTGCGGAAGCAATTGCTTGTAAATTTGCTTTGTTACCTATTATAGATAAGTAAAAGAAATTCTTGGTTCAGAATGGACAATAACTCGTCCTTCTATTTCTTCAAGGCCAACTCGAAACGTATAAGGATTACCAGGAATCGTAATGTCTGCAACGGTTTGCAATTCAAGATCATGCTTAGTGAGAATTTTATGATGGATATACAGATGTGTACCTGCGTGAAAACGACGCAGTATTTTTTTATGCTTTTCTTCACAGAATACAGCTTCATGTAAATTTTGACTAGTCAGCTCTTTTCCAATTAACGATCTCAGTCTATCTAAAATATCTGCTTTTTTAATCATTTATAACAATCCTTTCTGATGTCTGCCTTTCTATTATAAATAGTTGGATGTTTATTTGGTAGCAGGTGAATAGTTTTCTTTAAATTAGAATGGGTTTTGAAAAGCATGTAAGTTCTCTTGCTAGCAGGATTTATCCTCTGCCTTTTGGTTAAATGTAACATAATGCAGCTAATGACAGCGCCTGTTCCTTTCGTTACAATGAAACTATAAATTTGACATGATGAAGGATGATAGAAGTGGATGTTACTAGGAAAAGAGTAGTGGAGGCCAGTTATTTAACTGCTGACTCTGCTGCACATTTTCGAACTATTTTACGATATTTTTATCACCAGCATGAAAGAATGCGTGATTTTATTGCTCCAGAGGAGATTTTCGAACATACACGATCGATTCCAGCGTTTGCCGATTATGCAGAAGAGCAGCTTCACCAACAATTGGGACAGCTTGTGAAATGGAATAATCTAATAGCGAGACAGTATATGACAAATGCGAAGACGGTGGAGGAATACAAAAAGAAGCGATTTCGTTATCAATCTACCCCTTATACGATTGAAATTGAAAGAATGCTTGTTGTTCTAGAGAAAAAATCAGCTGATAATTTCCAAGGTTCATTGGAAAAACCGCAATTCGATCGTTTATTATAAGCGTTGGTGAATTTACAACAAGATATAGAAAAAGACTTAACAAAGCATGCAGAAGAATACATGCGGATTTGGGAAGATGTTTTTCGCTATTTCCAAACAATACGTACTAGTACCGCAGACTATACTGCTTATATTAATAGCGAACAAACGGATCAACGGATGTAGACAGATGCATTCTTAATCTATAAAAATCAATTTACAACGTATTTGCGAGATTTTATTGTATCTTTACAAAAAACATCTCTTCAAATTAGAGAAAGATTAAACGAACTCACCCCAATAAAATTAGAAAGCTATTTTCAAAAATTAATAGAGTACCGTAAGTCGATTCCTCGCTTAGAGGATGTCACTTCCACAACAGAAGAGTGGAAAAAGGAGTATATAGAATATTGGGGATCGCTAAGACAATGGTTTTTAGGATCGAGCATACAGCAAAGTGAACTCGAGGTTCTTCAATGGCAAACAAATGAAATGATTAGACGAATGACTAGATATGTACAGAGAATTGGAGAGAGGCAGCAGCATTTTAGAAGCAGGAAAAATGATTATTTGAAGCTTTCACAATGGTTTGCTAATTGTAAGCGGAATACGGAATTATTCGCGATGATTTATGGAATTTTGTTACTTGCCAAGGCTTGCTTGCTGCAAATTCGAAACATTCTATCCATCCCGTTTGGAAGACGGCTGTAGAGGAAAATACCGTCTTAAATATTCCGATGAAAGAGTTGGCAAAAGTAACAGAAGCTTTGCCAGCAACAGGCAATAAAGTGTGGATTGTAGAGAACTCCAGTGTGTGCTCAACCATTATGGACACTGTCTCCGACGCGCCAATCATCTGTACACATGGACAACTTCGAGCAGCAAGCTGGAGATTATTAGACCTGTTAACAGATGCCCATTGCACCTTATACTATTCAGGCGACTTAGATCCAGAAGGCATCCTAATCGCCGACCGGTATCATGCTCCTCCTTAAGGGGGAGTTCTTCATCATATTAGCAATCAAGTTCTCTTCAAGGGAAAGTGAAGGAGCGGTTCTTTAGCTTCCAATAGATACGAGTGCCAGGCACATTATATGGACAAAAGTAGGGGATTTCTTTGGGAATACCATTAACCTTATTCATCAATCCTTTCCTTTTATTATGGTATAGTAGGTCTAGAATAAAATTAATAGGAGGCTTTTCATGACAACATTAAATGAATGGTATGACAAGGGCATAACGATTGATGCATACATAGATGCCATGACAACAAACAAAGAGAACTTGCAAAAGATTTACGAAGGATTTGAGCTTCCAAGTGATGAAGCATTCTTCGATGAGCTGCGCCGAAAAGAACTGCGTGTCATTGTGCTTACAGAAGATTGGTGCGGAGATGCAATGATGAACGTGCCGATTTTATCAAAGCTGGCAGACAAAACGGGGATTCGAGCAAGTGTGCTTTTAAGAGATAGCAACTTAGAACTTATGGATAAATACTTAACAAACGGGACGGCACGCGCTATTCCAATCTTTGTCTTTATTGATAAGGAAGGAGAAGAGCAAGCAGTGTGGGGACCACGCGCACGTGAAGTACAAGCCTTTGTAACGGAACTTCGTGCAGATCTACCTGCCAAAGATGATCCAACATTTGAAGAAAAGCAACAAGCCGTTCATAAGAAAATCGTTGACGCTTATGTGAATAACAAGGATATGTGGTCATATGTATATACAAGTCTAAAAAGTAAATTATAATGGTAAGTGGGGGCAGAGCAACGAATGGTTGCTCTGCTCTATTACGTTCCTATCATTTAATTGATGCATTCTTCAGGGGTTGGTTCCAGTGCCTGTCACCATGTTTGCCTGTCTACCCCCTTATGGACAAAAGTAGGGAAAATGTCTTTTTGAGGTGCCTGTCACTTTTTTGAGAGGATTGTTGGTAGTAGGATAAATTTATTGCTTTTCATTTAAGTATTCTAGTACACTTTGATGTTGTTTTTGAATTGTAGAAACTTGTATAATTTCACTGCTTAATTCTGTTTTTGTTTCATCCAGTTTTTTCATTATGCTTCCGTAATAGAATCCAACCTCTTTTCGCATTTCATTCTGCTCAGCCATTAGCGCTTTTTGACCTTCATCCAAAGAACCAACTTTATCTTCCAATGAATCAAACTTACTTTCCAAAGAACTAAACCGATTGTCCAATGAATTTAATTGATTTACGATTTGCTTTAAGATCTCTTCCATCATACACACCTCCTTTATTTTAGTTTATCCCACTCTTAACGGGCAGTAAGACCCCCACTGATGGAAAGGTTCACTTTATTATAATCCTCGATTTCATTTATGTCTATCATGTCCGCCTTCGCAAAACTACTATATTTTATATAAGAAAAATATGAAAAAGTTAATCGTCAATTTATCCATAAAGAGGCAAGAAACGACATAAAGTCGGCTTTTTTTTATTCGAAATTGCAAAGGAACGGCTTGAGTAGCAGCAGTTAATCTTTTTTGCAAAGTTAAGTGCTTGTTCACCCCCATATGGACCAAAAAGTAGTTGAGGGAGTCAATCATTGGATAAAAAGATTACCAGAAGAGTACAACTCTATGTCTGAAAAAGAAATTTCTAATCGACCATTACCAAATAAATGGTCTAAAAAAGAGATTTTAGGACATCTATGTGACTCTGCCATAAATAATATGGAAAGATTTATAAAAATTCAATATGAAGAACCATTGTATGTTATTCAATCGTATAATCAAGACCAATGGGTAATCGTTCAGAATTATCAAAATAGACCACTTCATGAAATAGTAAACCTTTTTCAGACATTAAATAAGCAAATTGTTAATATTGTTAAGAATATTTCTAACGAGAAGTTATCCAACCTATGTGATATAGGAAATAATCAACATAAAACACTAGAGTGGCTTATACAAGATTATCTTGAGCATATGGAACACCATATTCATAATCAAATCTTAATTGAAAATAACGACTTATAAATTCAGTTCTTAGTAAAGGCGCGATTGTGAAACAAAAAGTAAAAAGGATGATACATATTAGTAAAATATGTATTACCCCTTATTTTTTATGACTTTTTACGATTTAGGTCTTGATAATTCTTTAAACAACTTCAGTTCTTTGTCACAGGGACGACCCGAAGGCACAACAAAACATAAAAAATTGGGAATTTTGTTTTCTACATTTTACACATTGTGAAGCGGTCGCGTGGTTGGAGCTGGTATAATAGAAAAGCAGTTGATATAGAAAAAACTATACCATCTGCTTTTTTGTTTATCCCACTCTTAACGGGCAGTAAGACCTCCACCTCAAGATGCTGAAGAATCGAGGAAGCTAGGTGGGGGACAACTGCCCGTAAAAGTCCGATAAGTTCAACTAACCATCAGTGGGGGATGAAGAAAACCCCCACTGATGGAAAGGTTCACTTTATAAAAATACCATTCAGGACCGATTTCGTTAAAATAAACATTGCCGATTTTCACAATAGTTTTTCACAAATTATAAATGTCCAAATGTACTTGTGTTTGATAATAAGTTATTAAGCATGATATAAGTATAAAAGAAGTGGAACATTTGGCTTTATCCCACTCTTAACGGGCAGTAAGACCCCCGCATCAAGTTTCCAAAAATCGAGGAAGATAGGTGGGGGATAACTGCCCGTAAAGATCCGATAAGTGCAACTAACCATCAGTGGGGTATGAAGAAAACCCCCACTGATGGAAGTTTACTTTATATTTTTTGTCCGAGAGTTTGAAGTTGTATCCATATTGAGAGGATTTGAGTTTGAAATGATAGATAATTTTTGGAGTGATTTACCACGACCATTTTTTGTACTTGCACCAATGGAAGATGTGACAGATGTTGTTTTTCGTCACGTAGTAAGTGAAGCCGGTCGACCGGATGTATTTTTCACAGAGTTTACAAACTCGGATAGCTATTGTCATCCAGAGGGCATGAAAAGTGTGCGTGGCCGTTTGATTTTTACAGAAGATGAACAGCCAATGGTGGCACATATTTGGGGGGATAATCCCGAATATTTCCGTCAAATGAGTATTGGCATGGCAGAGTTAGGATTTAAAGGCATCGATATTAATATGGGCTGCCCTGTACCTAATGTGGCATCGAGAGGGAAGGGTAGTGGCCTTATTCTGCGTCCAGACGTTGCGGCAGAACTTATTCAAGCAGCAAAAGCGGGCGGACTGCCTGTCAGCGTGAAAACACGACTTGGCTATAAGGATGTAAGTGAGTGGGAGGAGTGGCTAACGCATATTTTAAAACAGGATATTGCGAACCTATCTATTCATTTACGTACAAGAAAGGAAATGAGCGAAGTAGATGCGCATTGGGAGTTAATTCCGGAAATCAAAAAATTACGTGACCGTATCGCACCAAGTACGCTGCTAACAATCAATGGAGACATTCCTGACCGTCAAACTGGGCTGCAGCTTGCAAAACAATACGGTATTGATGGCGTTATGATCGGGCGAGGTATTTTTAAAAATCCTTTTGCTTTTGAAAAAGAGCCAAAAGAGCATAGCAGTAAAGAATACCTTGATCTTTTAAGACTGCAGCTTGATCTTCAAGATCAATACGCGGAAGCACTGCCACGTTCAATCACAGGGCTTCATCGCTTTTTCAAAATTTATGTCAAAGGATTCCGTGGAGCTGGTGAATTAAGAAATCAATTGATGAACACGAAATCAACAGATGAAGTGCGTGCATTGCTTGATAACTTTGGAAAAGAATGTTGATGGGACGGGGACAGTGAAATGATGTAACTCTCAAAAAGTTAGAGAAAAAATGAATCACATCAACTCATGTGTACTTATTTTATTCAGTTACAAGTTCCTTTGCAGCCTGCAACTTTTGTTTTGATAAAGTCTGTTTTCTGAAAAAAAAGGTCTTTTGTTATCATTCAACGTTGTTCTACCAGAATGTGCCGCTTGAGTCTATTTCTAAAAGGGTGGTGTTTTCACCAGTTCAGCGACAGCAACTAATTGAAAAAACGGCTTGATTGAAGTGGAAGGTGCGAGACTCCTGTGGGATTAGCGGGTAAGATGAGACCCCGCAGGCGCAAGCACCGAGGAGGCTCATCGCACGCCCCACGGAAAGCGAGTATCCTGAAACGGAAAGCAAGCCCCTATTCCTATGGGCGAAAATAATGTATTTTATTTTCCCTCTACTCGATTCGGAAAAATCGGCTTTTAAATTTGTGAAAGCGCCTACAACCGAAGAGAATCTGTCCAGATAGGATTATTTTATAGTATATAGCGAAGATCATTTGGAATGATTACCCATAATTTCATAAAATCTTAACATAGTTTTAACAACATCATCATGTAAGCGCGTTATGATAGATTGATGACATTATTAGATAGAGAAGGTCGGGGGTCGTTGTATGAGTTATACAATTATTGACATTGCTTCAAGGGCAGGGGTTTCTAAATCGACCGTTTCACGAGTGATCTCTGGCAACGGATATACGAGTGAACAAGCTCGGGAGAAGGTTTTGAAGGCGATTGAAGAGCTCCAATATAAACCGAATGGAGTAGCAAGGGCGATGGTTTCGCAAAAGACAAACAATATAGGCGTCATTATCTACCGGCAGCATCATCCTATCGCATCTCACCCTTTTTATGGAAAAATACTAGATGCGATTCTACTTAAGGCGGAAAGTCTGAACTACTCAGTATTTGTCACAACTGATAGGGAAATGTCTTTAAGGTCTGCTGATTTCATGCATGAAAAAAGGGTTGATGGACTTATATTAATCAGCCGGCTGAGTCAAGAAGTGATAGGCCACATTGAAAGCTTTCAGGTTCCTTATTTAATTGTGAATGGAACGACTGACAAGAGTGACGTCATCCAAATCGTCAATCAAGACTATAAAGGTGGAGCGATGGTTGCAGAGTATTTGTATCAATTAGGTCATCGCAATGTTTTTGTGATCGCTGGTCCTCAAGCTCACCGAAGTCACTTGCTCCGATTGCAAGGCTTTTGTGAGAGGTTCAAGGAACTGGGTGTTGAGGTTTTATCAAAAAATATTTATTATTCTCCGACTTCGGCTTATGAAGATGGCTATAAGGGACTCCATCAAATTTGGCCGCAATTCATCGGACAAAGACCAACAGCTATTTTTGCAACAAACGATATGCTAGCGATGGGTGCTGTGAGAGTCTTATTAGAAAAAGGAATAAAAATCCCTGATGAAATAGCAGTAGCTGGCTTTGATAACATCGATTATGCGAGCATGTGCTATCCTCCTTTAACAACAGTTCATGTTGAGAAAATGAAAATGGGAGAGGATGCAGTTACCTTGCTTGATCGTCTTATTAAAAAAGACACGGTAGAACCTTTGTGTATGGAATACGAACCTAAGCTGTTCGTTCGATCATCGACTCAAGGTGGGTGATTTCTAATTTCTTTTTATCTTCTCCCTCTATAAATTAGTAAGCTCTAAAAATTAAGAAAGTTAATATTTCAAATACATACTTTTACATGAACTTAAAATTCTCATAATAAGAGCTAAACATATCTTCTGTACATTTATACATATAACGGGGACAAGCAAGACATAAAACAAATTGAGAAAGTTTTGGTGTGGGAACGTTCCCTTAATTTTCAATTCCCCCCTTTCTTTTATGGGAACGTTCCCTTTTTTTACAAAATAACACAGAGGTGAGAAGGATGAAGAAAAAGGCAGTTGGTATCTTATCTACAGTTGTTCTAGGTATAGGAGTTCTTGCAGGATGTGCTCAAGAAAGTAAGCCTGCTGAAAGTGAATCGAAAGAACCAGAAACAGTGATTATTGAGGCACAAACAGCTGGTCAAGAATTAACTCGTGTAGAAAATCTAGTAAAAGCAGCTGACAAATTAAATGCAGAGCTTAAGGAAGATGGGAAAAATACACAAGTAAAAGTCGAAACAAAATCCTTTGATGGTAGCTGGGAAGATTATGCTAAGCAATTTATCCTTGCGTTTAAAGCAAAAAAAGAGCCGGATATTTATGCAACAGGTCATGAAAATCTTGGTTGGCTAGCAGATGGAAACTACATTCTTCCTTTAGATGATCTAAAGAAATCAAAGGAATATAAGGATGTATTCCCTACTCTTTGGAAAGCTGTTTCTTATAAAGATAAAGTTTGGGGTGCTTTGCAGGATACGGAAGCTCGTCCGGTTTTCTACAATAAAGATATTCTAAAGGAGCTTGGATGGAGCGAAGAGCAAATTAATAAGCTTCCGGAAATGGTTAAAAAGGGAGAATTTACCCTTGAAGACATGACCAAAACAGCTGAAGAAGCGGAGAAAAAAGGGCTAGTGGAAAATGGAATTGGTCACCGTCCAGTAGATGGTCCTGACTTTCAATATATCGCCTATAATTTTGGCGGAAAAGTTTATGATGAAAAAGACAATAAAATAGTTTTTGATAAAGATGCCGTTTCAAAACAATTAAACTACTATGATGAACTTGCACAGAAAAAATTACTTCCTGAAAATTTAACAACGATGGAATGGAACAATGTGCATAAACTGATCGTCAATGGAAAAATCCTATTTTACTATGGCGGGATTTGGAACGTATTTAACTGGAGCCAAGATAATTTCCATGAGCAACTTGGAAAAGTAGATGCAAAATGGTCAAATGAGCATTTCGGGATGATGCTAATTCCAGCTGCTGAAAAAGGTGGAAAACCACTAACATTATCTCACCCGTTTGCTTATACAGTTTCTTCACAAACGGAACATCCAGAGTTAGTAAAACGTTTATTAGAACTAGTTTCAAATCCAGCTCTTCAAACAGAGCATAACGTAAAAACCATGCATCTTCCTGTAACAAAAGCAGGTGCTGAGGATCCAAATTTCAAAGCAGATATCACTTTAGGTAGTGTTGCTTATATGTCTGACTATACAACATTCCTTCCGAATCATGAAGCATACCCTAAGTATTCAAAAGCGGTATTTAACGCGATTCAAGCTGTTGAGTTAGGAAAGAAAAAACCTGAAGATGCTATGAAGGATTTAGAAACTCAATTGAAAAACGATCTTGGTGATCAATTGAAAATCCAAGAATAAGGATCGTTTGCTTCAAAAAAAGATACTTAACAAAAACAGCTGGCTCTTAGCATATGTCTGCTAGGGGCTGCTTTTTCAAGGAGGGTTAGCATTTGGGAACCTTTATTCATAAATGGAAGCTGCCTGCCATCATGTTGGGACCTTTCTTCCTTTTAATTACCCTGTTCTTTTTTATTCCTGTTCTTTTAATCGCTATTTTGGCGTTTACTGGGATGGATTCTGCCATGCGATGGGAATTTAACGGTTTATTGAATTTTAAAAAGTTAATAAGCGACCCGAATATTTGGCTTGTTTTAAAAAATACGATCGTTTATGTGGGATTTACCTTATTAATTAATGTGTTTTTTGGTTTAGCTTTAGGGATCTTGACAACTTATTTTATTCAGAAGGATTCTGTGGGTCTTATTTTTCGGACGATTTGGATGCTGCCTCGTATTTCTCCGCCGGTAGTGTATATTTTGCTTTGGTTATGGTTTTTTGACCCAAGTGAATACGGAGTATTAAATAGCTTGAGAGCCCTTTTTGACATGGCGCCAGCTGAATGGCTGATTTCTCATCCGATGGAGGCGATTATTGTAGCTAATGGATTCATTGGAGCTTCATTCGGAATGATTATTTTTTCATCGGCGATCAAATCCATTCCACAGGATTTGTTTCAAGCGGCAAGAGTGGACGGTGCTTCACAATGGTCAATCATTAAAGATATTATTATTCCGTCGATTCGCTGGCCTCTTATGTTTGTAACGATTTGGCAGTTTTTATCCTTATTAACATCGTATGAATATATCATCTTACTGACAAAGGGCGGTCCATTATTTGAAAGTGAAGTACTGGCTTTGTACTCCTATCATAAAGCCTTTCAAAATTTTGAGTTTGGCTATGGTTCGGCTGTTTCGTTAGTACTTGTGATCCTTGCTTTACTCTTTACTTTTATTATGTGGAGATGGTTTGGGCTGAAAAAAATGCTTGGTTCTTCAAGAATTGAGTAGGAAAGGAGACTTAAAAATGGATGTAACTAGTTCTCATAAAGAAACAAAAGCTGTAAAGCCCTTTGCACTTAAATGGAAGCAGCGTCTTCCTTATTTCATTGCTTACGGAGTGCTTGGCATTACGACCATGCCAATTATTCTTATGTATTTATGGCTGTTAATGCGTTCTTTTTCTGAACAAATGAAATTTGGTTTTATTCCTGTTTCATTTACGCTTGAAAATTGGACGTTTTTATGGACAGCTGTAGAGCAGGGTGGGACTGTTCTCCCAAGTATTTGGCTCGCTACGTGGAACTCTTTTCTATTTGCGGGAAGTTTAACTGTTCTTGAAGTAATCATCGGTGTGATGGCTGGATATGCATTAGCCCGTATCGAATTTCCTGGGCGCCAAGCGTTGATGAAAACGACTTTGATTTTACATGCATTTCCTAGTGTAGCTCTTCTGATTGCCGTATTTTATATCCTCAATTTTATGGGATTATTCGATTCGCTTTGGGGAGTCGTATTAGTAAAAACAGCGATGCAGATTCCGATGACAGCATGGATTGTGAAAGGGTTTTTTGATGACATACCATGGGATGTAGAATGGGCAGGGATGCTTGACGGCTGCAGCCGGATTAAGGTTTGGTATACGATTGTTCTTCCACTTGTTAAGCCTGGAATTGCAGCAATCAGTATTTTTTCATTTCTATCTGGCTGGTCTGAATTTTTATTGCTATATACCTTTATTTTAAACGATCAAAATGTGACCTTGTCCGCATATCTTCATAAATTAATGAGTGATCCAAATATGGTGGACTATGGGCTTTTGTGTGCTGTTTCCTTGTTTTATATGCTGCCAGTCTTACTATTTTTCATTTTTACGCAAAAATCATTAATGCAAGTAAGTAGCGGAGGAGGTAAACGTGTATGATCATTGAAATGAAAAATATTTGTAAATCCTTTAATCATCAAACGAACACCATCAATGATTTAAACTTAACGATTCATGATGGAGAACTTGTTGCGTTACTTGGACCAAGCGGCTGTGGTAAGTCTACAACCATGTTAATGATCGCTGGTATTTATAAACAGAATAGTGGTGACTTATATTTTGACGGTCAGCTAGTGAATGGTGTAGAGCCAAAGGATCGTAATATTGGCATGGTGTTTCAAAGCTATGCTTTATATCCTCATATGACTGTATTAGATAATATTGCTTTTCCGTTAAAACAACAAAAAGTAAGCAAGGAAAAACGATATGAAAGAGCCAAAGAAGCAGCTGAAATGGTACAGCTAGAGCACTTACTAGATAGAAAGCCAAGTCAATTATCAGGAGGCCAGCAGCAGCGTGTGGCTTTAGCTCGTGCGATTGTAAAAAAACCAAAGGTTCTTCTATTAGATGAACCATTATCGAATCTAGATGCCAGATTGAAAATTGAAATGAGAAAGGAAATTTCTCGAATTCAAAAAGAACTTGGCATTACAACGATTTTAGTTACCCATGACCAAGAAGAAGCCATGACGATGGCTGATCGAATTGCGGTTATGAATGAGGGAGAAGTCATTCAATACAGCACGCCGATGGATTTATATAAAAATCCAAAGGACTATTTTGTCGCTCAGTTTATTGGCACACCACCAATGAATTTTATCCAAGGAAAACTAACTTCAACGGATCAAAAAGCTGAGCTCACATTCTCAAAATCAACGCTTTATTTTGATCGGTCACTACTTGATATAAGTACGAATCAATTGGATGTCACGATTGGGCTACGTCCACATGATCTTAAATTAGGATTAGAAGGGGAAATTCGGATGAATGGGACGGTTCAACTTATTGAACCGATTGGGCATTCTCAAATGATCAATGTCAATATTGGTCATGAACAGGTTCATTTTTTTGTCGAACCTAATATGAGATTAAATATTGGGCAAGAATTGGTCCTATCAACCAATGTTGAGTCCCTGCATATTTTTGAAAAAACTACTGGAAAAAATGTAAGGAAAGATCTTGTGAAGGAACTTGTCCGAAATTAATAGAGAGAAAATAGAGGATAAAAAAATGACATTAGAAATGAAACAGGATTTAGAATACACCTTGTATCATATGGCCATTGAGTATGCGAAGCAGGCTGGGAGCTTGATTAAAGAACATATTGGAAACATGGGAGAGGTTGTCCAAAAAAAGAATGCTTCAGATCTAGTCACAGAAGTTGATCAAATGACGGAAAAGATGCTTCGTCATAAGATTAAACAAAATTTTCCGGATCACTGGATCCTCTCTGAAGAGGATTGCGGTCAAGCAAATGCTTATCAAGCTTTTCAACAATTTGATTCTGGTTACGGATGGATAATAGATCCGATTGATGGTACAACCAATTTTATTCATGGTATTCCATATTATTCAGTGTCAATAGGAATTGTAAACAATAAAGAACCAGTGATTGGTGTTGTTTTGAATCCAATGACAGGTGAATTATATACGGCGAGGAAATCAATGGGTTCATTTTTAAATGAGCAGCCGCTTCGTGTCGGACAAGAAATGAAATTAACAGAAGCCGTTGTGTCGACTGGATTTCAGGCTAATGACTTTAAAGTTGGTTCGCGCGTTCTTCAGCAAATGGATAAGCTAGCAGGGAATAGCCGAAATATTCGGATGTTTGGAGCTTCTAGTCTAGATTTGTGCCAAGTAGCCTCTGGCAGATTAACAGGATTCTGGCATGAAGGTTTAAATCCGTGGGATACAGCGGCAGGAATTTTGATCGTAACGGAGGCTGGAGGAACAGTTACAGATAAAGATGGAAACCCATACAAGCTCTTTCATGAATCGCTCGTAGCCTCTAATCGTAATATCCATAAGGATCTTTTGAATACGATCAAACTTAAATAAAGACAGGTGGTTAAATTGAGAAAACCATTGATTACAGCTCATACTGGCTGTATGAAGACACCCCCCAATTCCATTCAATCCGTCATCGAAGGGATAAAATCTGGGGCAGATGTGATTGAAGTAGATGTAAGATCTACAAAAGATGGAAGTGTTGTTCTGCTGCATGATGAACATTTTCATACACAACACGGAATGATTCGCGTCCAAGATGTAACATTCCAGGAATTGAATGATCTAACTCAATCGGATAAGGTGGTTCGCCTAGAAGAGGTTTTGCCGCTCATTAAAGAAAGTAATCGAGTGATCAATTTAGATGTAAAAGAAGATCATGCGATCGATCCAATGATTAAGACAGTCGAAAAATTTAAGATGAGAGAATCTTCTATTATAAGCGGATGTGAAAAGGATCGAGCTGCTTTTCTAAAGGGAAACTATCGACCTTATCAAGTTCTCTTAAATGCTAGTAAAAGCTTATTTGAAGCTAATAAGGAAGATTATGAATCTTTTATTAAGGAAACTTTTCAGGATGCGATTGCAGCATCATGCTGTGGAATCAATATTGACTACCGCATTTGTCGTGAAGAGTTAATAGCTGCTTCCGCATTACGCTGTTTGCCCGTTTTAGTTTGGACGATTAACGAAACGCATGAAATGGAAAAGTACGTGAAACTGGGTGTTCACTCGATAACGAGTCATGAAGTTGAAACACTAGTGGAGTTAACGAACAAGCAGAAAACTTAGGGGGAATCCATTTTGATCGATACTTTTCTTGACGAGTGGAAGAAAAGAAATGAAAAAATCTCGGAATTAATGAACAATAAGAAGATTGCAGAACTTGATTTTTATGAGCACGCGATTTATCAGCTGGAGCTTTTAAAAAAGGCAGACCCAAACCAAGTGAGCTATGTATCTAAACAAGCAGAGTTTTACCATTTAGATGGACAGCTTCGAAAAGCTGGCGATTTGTACCGCAAAGTACTAGAAATGGAGCCGTTTATTCCTTTAACTGAAAAGGATGAACGCCTCATTCACAAGTTTTGCCCAATTTTAATGATTAATCCAAAAGAATGCTTCCCACTTAAGGATATAGTCGTTGTTCATCATCCTTCTAAGCCTGTGATTGGCTATCATTTATTTTGGGAAGATGACTATGATTTTCCAGATGACTATGAACCTTGTGATCATGAAGAGGTTTGGGTCGAATATGATCCTGAAACGGAATCGGTAACAAATGTGATGTGCTGGTTCCATTCCCGTGTATTAGAGTCAGAGGATGCGGTAAAAGAGGCACATAATAACAATCAGAGGGCAATCATTCAAATCGAGTGGGGGAAGCATGGCTCACTTTTATGTGGATGGCAGCAGATGAACGAACCATTGACAGGAATTCCAATTCAAGAATGGCTTCAAGACACCTATGAACATGTGAAAAATGGCGGTCGTGTTCCTCTTCACCCGTTAAAAAGATTTTGGACAAAAGGGTTCGAAGGAAGCTTTGAGGAATATATTGATTTTTCCGTTCCCATCGATCCTTTGGCATGGCTTCATAAAAAACCGCTCATGTTTAAAACAGAATGGGTGAATGCTGTCATATTCACTCAATCATTGTTGTACAATTTTCACCCTAAGATGGAATGGCCGGAACGATTCTATCGTTCTATCGAATAGCAGGGAAATCTATTGGGATTTTTGATCAAAAAAAGCTAGGTTTTACTCGTAAAGAGAAGAAGACCTAGCTTCTGTATTTAATAATTCGATCGCTCAAGCTTATGGATATTTCTCGTCAAAAGACCTGCTATAAACTCTAGGTCACAGGGACACCCCGAAGTGCCTCGAGATTTGTCGAATATTGATAGATTAGAAGTGAGAAAGTTTACTTGTTGTGCCTTTTTTTCTTGGTTCATTTTTATGATGGTAATACCGTTTGAAATGCATCTAATTTTAATTCAAACGAATAACGCTTATAACTTCTTTGTTTAGACATGGAAATCACTCTTTTATTGTAATGTAATAATAGTCAATTAAGTGTCCACAATGCCTTTCCCTGTATAAGTATGGATAAAACAATAATAAAATCATCCTTCCCTAAAGCAACAAAACCCCTCTTTCTCTCTGTTACATACTGTTACAATACTGTAAAATTCGGTCCACATTTTTCTACAAGAGAATGTTTTTGGAATTTTTAAGGATGTGGATAATAATTCCTTTAATTTTTACTTCCTTTATTTTCATAGGTTGGAGCTAGCAATCTTGCATTTACCATGTTTTGTATCATGAATGGAAATATTACATCTGATAGCCTAATAGTAGAGCAAATGAAAGACCGCTAGGAGGCGCAAGGAATGAAAAAAGTAAAAAAACTAATAGTAGCCGCTGGGTTAATCGTATCTCTTTCCGCATTTACGTTAACCAATGAAACAGAGGCAGCAACAAATCACACGATACATAATGGGGAGACATATTGGAAAATAGCAAAGGGATTCGGCATTCCATTAAATAGTTTAATGAATGCTAACAATAGTAAACCACTTATTGCAGGTGAAACAATGATACTGCCAAACGCTACTATTTCCGCTGCAGATAAAGATTTAATGGCACGTTTAGTGCATGCAGAGGCAGTTGGTGAGCCTTATGCTGGAAAAGTAGCTGTTGCTGTTGTTGTATTGAACCGTGTAAAAAGTGATCAATTCCCTAATACAATCCGTGAAGTCATCTACCAAATCTCAAATGGGCATTATGCATTCACTCCTGTACAAAATGGACAAATCAATCAGCCAGCTGATGCTGCTTCCAAAAGAGCAGTAAACGAAGCGATTGCTTTAGGTGAATCAGGGAAGGGATCTTTATTTTTCTTCAATCCTAAAACTTCAAGCAGCAAGTGGATTTTATCACGTCCCGTTATAGTTGAAATTGGGAATCATCGTTTTGCAAAATAAAAAGGATGTCTTTTAAAGGGGCTGCCTCTTTGAAGACGTCCTTTTATTCTATCTTCCATACCTTTCAATATATTGGAACAATGAAACAGCCCCACAATGCGAGAAATAATTTTATATATATAATTTAATTATTCATTCAACATATTATGACAATCATTCTATATAATAAAAATAATTATCCAAGTTCCAGATATATACTATCTATCAATCTCTCAAAGGTGAATCAACAAACCGTGCCTGACCCCCAGTAGATTAATGCGTTAATCTACTGGGGGTCAGGCACGGTATCATCCGGTTCCTTCATCACGCAACCATCCAGTTGCTTGTTTTTTGACAAGCAACCACAGAGTTGCTTATAATCGATATATGAATTGGGACAAAGACGCTATATTCAAAGCACTTGGCGACTCGACTCGGCGGCTCATAATAGACGAACTATCCGAACGCAATGAGATGACGTTGTATGAACTTACGGTACGTCTCATTATGAAGCACGACCTTGCTATTTCGCGACAAGCGATAGCTAAACATCTTTCTGTATTGGAAGATGCAGGGCTCGTAAAATCAAAACGAAAGGGAAAATATCGAGTGGTAATATTCAATAACGAACCACTTAAAAATTTGCTGAAAGGATGGATAGAGTAATTGTATAAAGTGAACCTTCCATCAGTGAGGGTTTTACTGCCCGTTAAGTGTGGGATAAAATCGGAACAGGACTTCTGAGAAATGTATGGTGTTTTGCTTGCAGCCAGATAGTTAGCACAGCATCAAGCGTCAAAAATATCAAAGGAGGCAATAACAGTATGAAAATCATTGTTACTAGTATATTCGTACAAGATCAAGACAAGGCACTGGAGTTTTATTCAGAAAAACTGGGGTTTGTAAAAAAGGAGGACGTTCCCGTCGGAGAATTTAGGTGGATAACGCTTGTTTCTCCAGATGCTCAAGATGGTACCGAGCTATTACTCGAACCGAATAACCATCCTGCCGCCAAGGAGTATCAAAAGAAGATATCCGACGAGGGCATCCCAGCAACAATGTTTGGCGTTGCAGATATTCGAAAAGAGTACAAACGATTAATGGAAAAAGGCGTGAAGTTTACGATGGAACCAACTGAAATGGGCGCAGTCACAATAGCTGTCTTCGACGATACATGCGGCAACCTTATTCAGATAGTGCAGAAGTAACTTCATGATGAAGTAACGTAATTCTTAACGACTTTATTGGTAAGTTTTAAGTTCGGTGAAGTGTTTTTTATCAAAAATTAATCAAATTTATGTTAACCCTGTCCTAATTTAGGACGGGGTTATACATATATAAGAGAACGCTTTGATTGACATCAAGCAGAAACGCTATTATTAATTTGTTAAAATTATAATAGGTTGAATTGAATTTTCAGCAAAGGAGTAAAAATATGACTGTTAAAGTAAAATTACAAGATATAATAGACGTGCTGGACTTTGATAGCGAAGAATGGCTGTCATTGATAGATACACGAACGGGTGAAATTGTAAATATATCTTTAGAAGATGTGAGAGCGGAAAAAAAAGAAGTTCAGACCAAAATAGAATACTTGAATAGAGTACAGTGTTAAAATAAAGAGTAAAGGAAGTATCAAATTACATAAATAAGGCTGAAACGGGGAAAAGAAAATCAAATGAGTACAATAACAAAGAAAAAAAGCAATAAACTTTTTAAGTTTTCACGTGCATTATTGGTGATTATTGGAGGGATTATTACTGCTTATGGATTAGAAGCTGTTTTAATTCCAAACTCTGTATCCGATGGTGGTGTAACAGGTCTGAGTATCGTTGGTTCGCAATTTGGCTTACCATTAGGACTTCTAATTGCTGTATTAAATATCCCATTTGTTTTTTTAGGATATAAACAAATTGGGAAAAGTTTTGCTATTTATTCCGTAATTGGAATTGCTTCACTAGCGGTTAGTACAAGTCTTATGCACCAAGTACCAACAATTATAGATGGGGATACGCTGCTCGTAACCGTTGTTGGTGGGATTATTATCGGTTTTGGAATGGGTCTAGCTTTGCGTAATGGGGGCGCATTAGACGGAATTGATATGTTAGCCGTATTACTTTCTCGGAAATTACCGTTTGGGACAAGTGATCTTATTTTATTTTTAAATATGTTTATTTTTATTGTTGTATCAACGGTGTTTGGTCTTCAAGGGGCTATTTTATCCGCAATTGCTTATTATATTGCATCCAAAGTGATACATATTGTAGAAGAAGGTTTAAGTGGTTCGAAAACCTTTAATATTATTACCGATCATCCTGAATTAATGGTGGAGACAATCCGTGATCGATTAGGCCGTGGAGCTACGTATAAACTAGCACAAGGTGGTTATACACAAGAACAATTTAAGGAAATTACCTGTGTCATTAACCGTTTGGAAGAAAGTAAAATGAAAGAAATTATCCGTGAAATTGATCCGCGCGCTTTTGTCGCGATTTACGATGTATCCGAAGTAAAGGGCGGGAACTTCCAAAAGAAAAATATTCATTAATCTATCCGAATAGCATTTAGCCTTTGTTTAGAGTGTTGTGGTTGATCTGTCTAATATTAAGAAAACCTTATATAGCCTAGCCACCAAATATTGCTAAAAGCCTGCCCTCTCATGGGACAGGCTTTTGTTTTGAGAGACATAGCAACTTTTGATGAATGTTTTTAGAGGACTCTCCTTTGCTACCCTTTGCTCGCGGTGAAAGGGGAACCTGTATGTTTCAAGTGGCCATAAGCACTGCATTTTATACCTTATTTAATTTTTTTCCATAATTCGCCTTTTTGTGCTCAATAAGAGCCAGTTGTGCTTCAATCTCCTGTTTTTGGGCTAAAAGTATTGTTTCCTGATTTAAGACAATCGAGTATTTTTCTTTCAACTCCATTGTAACATCAGTGGAGAGGTCAATGTAATGACGAATCATGTCAATTCCCATTCCTGTGCTTCTCATACATTGGATCATTCTTAATCTCATAATTTGATCATCAGAAAACAGGCGGATATTATTCCGATTCCGCGCTATATTTTGCAATAAGCCGATTTCCTCATAATAGCGGATTGTAGGTTTGGGCAGGTTCGTTATTTTTGATACTTCCTTGATGGAGTATTTCGGCTCAGTGCCGTAAATAAATTCTTCCATAATTTTCTCCTATTTCACTTGATTCAAGTTACTTGAAGTGTTTGGAAATTATTATAGCATCCGATTCAAGGGAAAACAAATCATAGTTTGTATTGTTGAACCAGCAGATTCCATAAAAAGTTCTTTTTCAATATTTTATATTTTTTATTGACTTCAAGTTACTTGAACAGAGTACAGTGATCCTAGAAGCATTAATCATAAATATCGCATAGGAGGTAAAGAAATGAAAAGTGACGTTAAAATCAAACTTATTGACAAGGTATATATCAATGGAGAATTTGTAAAACCTGACGGGACAGAAAGGATGGACATTATCAACCCGTCAACAGAAGAAGTAATCGGACAGGTGGTTTTGGGAAATGAGTCAGATGCCCGAAAGGCGATTGGAGCTGCGAAAGAAGCATTTAAGTCTTTCTCGAAAACTTCCATTGCGGAACGGGGACAAATGCTTGAAAGGATACATGATGCAATCTTATCAAGGGCTGCTGATTTAAACCAGGCGTGCATGGAGGAATATGGCGCTACAGCTAAGGCAGGAGATTTTAGAACCCGAATCTCAGCTGACAGCTTCCTTTTGGCAAAAGAAGCGATGGAAGCCTTTGAATTTACAAAATGCATCGGGAAAGCCAAGGTTGTTCTTGAACCCGTGGGTGTCATCGCTGCGCTCACACCCTGGAACGCAAATAATTCCCAGATCGCTATAAAGGTTGCTACAGCCATATCAGCAGGCTGTACGATTGTTGTAAAGGCCAGTGAATTTTCCTCCATTCAGACTCAAATACTGGCCGAGTGCTTCCATGACGCTGGATTGCCTGCAGGGGTAGTCAATATTGTATACGGGCTAGGTACTACCGTCGGCGCCGAATTATCCCGCAATCCGGACATTGCAATGATTTCGTTTACGGGCTCTGTGAATACAGCAAAAGCCATACACCATAGTGCTGTTGACACAATGAAAAGAGTCGTTCTTGAATTGGGCGGTAAATCAGCAAATATTATTCTGGATGATGCAGACTTTACAAAAGCGATTCCTCGTGCCGTTACAAGTTGCTTTGGAAATCACGGACAGATGTGTATTGCCGGCAGCAGATTACTGGTTCCGGAGCATCGGTTTGATGAAGTGAAAGAACTAATAATACAGGCGGTTGTAAATACTAAGGTGGGCTATCCCTGGGAAGAAGATACATTTATTGGCCCCATGATGAATGAGAATCAATACAAAAGGGTTCAACGATATATCAAAATCGGTATGGAAGAAGGTGCGGATTTAATCATAGGCGGAGAAGGACACCCAAAAGGTCTGGAAAATGGGTATTTTGTAAAGCCGACCGTTTTTGCAAATGTAACCAGAGATATGACGATTGCGAAAGAAGAAATATTTGGACCCGTCCTGTCTATTTTAACGTATAGAACAGAGGAAGAAGCGGTAGAAATTGCAAACGATACAGAGTATGGGTTAGGCGCATATATAAGTTCCTCTAATTTGGAAAAAGCCAGCCTTATTGCCTCCCAGCTTATTGCCGGAACCGTGTACATTAATGATGTCATTCTTGAAATGAGGGCTCCTTATGGTGGGTTTAAGCAATCAGGAATCGGTAGAGAATGTGGCATATATGGTCTTGAAGAATATCTTGAACCCAAAACCATACTGATCTCTAATTGATATATTTCACTGATAAACTCTGAAAGCTGTTTGTCAGTATTGAAAAGGATAGATCTAAGCCATCGTAAAGGAGCGGTAAAAGTTGCTGCTATCCCAAGTGAAAACGAGATAGAAATAGTGAATGATTCCATTAACAAGGCGACTGGATATTCGTTGAAGGTGATGGTGTAGGGAGGGACTGATAATAGGCCCGATTCGAAAGGAAAATAAGGTAGGCAGAAATGACCCATGTCAATGTGGAAGCGGAAAAAAATATAAAAAATGCTGTGGGAAATAAGGTGAAATTACTAATCAGTTAGGACCTTGAAATATTTGTATAACTATCTCATAGTAGAAATAGTAATTAATCAGGTGTTCAGCTGTATTTTCTAAAGAATAGTGTTAGACTATTCTTAATGATGGAGGTGTCTCATATGAGTGTAAATCAGCCTTATTCAAAGAAAGTGATATATGCTGAATATTTAACTTGGCCAGATGAGCCGCGATACGAAATCATTGATGGCATTTCTTTTTTGCAAGCTGCGCCATCGAGGTAGCATCAGGCGATTGTAACGAAATTAACTGGTGAACTATATACTTTTCTTCAAGGAAAAACTGGTGAAAATAATTAATGGAAGGAAAAAGAGGGACTAAAAATGGTTCCTCTTTTTTCGATGTTAGGGAAGAAGGTTGGGGAAAAACAGGGTAGTTCTTTGCTTTTTGCTCGAAGGAAAGGGGAGAGCATGAAATTGTTGATGCTCTACTCCAGGCATAGGGTTAGTTGAACTTATCGGACCTTTACGGGCAAGTTTCAACTCCTAGATTCCTCGATTCCTCAACATCTTGAGGTGGGGGTCTTACTGCCCGTTAAGAGTGGGATAAATGTTTTTTAATAATAAAATTTAATTAAGATAATACTAGTGAAATGAACTAGATTTATTCTTTGCATTTATAAGAAAATATAATTCTACTTTCCCTGTTAATTCATCTTTGCAAATCTCTTTACACATAGTGGCAAGCCACGAAATGACGATTCCCCGTATTGCGATATGGTGGAATTTCTTTTGCGCATAGTTCGGTGGCAATTGGACATCTTGTTCGGAACTTGCAGCCTGAAGGGGGATTTACCGGACTAGGAATATCCCCTTTTAGAATGATTCGATCTCGCTTAGCTGTTGGATCGGGAATTGGTACAGCAGAAAGTAGTGCTTTTGTATATGGATGTAAGGGATTATCAAATAATTCCTCTTTTGTCGCAAGTTCTACAATATTCCCTAAATACATTATCGCAATTCTTGTACATAGATGTTCCACAACACTTAAGTCATGAGAGATGAATAAATAAGATAGTCCATGTTCTCTTTGTAGCTCACTAAATAAATTTATTATTTGAGCTTGGATAGATACATCAAGTGCAGCAACCGGTTCATCCATTACAATAAATTCTGGGTTTAAAGCCATTGCACGAGCAATAACAATCCGCTGACGCTGACCGCCAGAAAATTCATGTGGATAACGATCAATATGGAAAGGAGAAAGTCCACAAATTTCCATTATTTCTAACACCTTTGTTCGTACCTCTTGTTTGGAGACAAGACCATGTTCTAACATTGCTTCCCCAATTGCATCCCCTATACGAATTCTAGGGTTTAATGAACTGAATGGATCCTGAAAAACGAGCTGTGTTTGTGTACGCAGCCTTTGAACTTCCTTTTTAGATAAAGAAAAGATATCTTTTCCCTTGAATTTCACTTCTCCGTCTGTTTTATCATGTAATCGCAAAATTGTCTTTCCAATTGTAGATTTCCCACTTCCAGATTCACCGACAAGACCAAAAACCTCTCCCTTTTCGATTGTAAAACTTACTCCATCTACTGCTTTAACCGAATCGCCGAATTTTTTAAATATCCCTTTTGAACTAGAATAATATTTTTTTAGATTGGTTACTTCTAATATGGCTTCACTCATAAACTGCACCTTCCTCATATAACCAGCAGGCGACATCATGTTGTTTCGATGTCTTTGTATAATTAGGCTGTATAGAACGGCATATATCCATTGCATGTTCACAGCGATCAGCAAAATAACACGAATCCTTCAGTCCAACCAAATTAGGGACTTGACCGGCGATTGTGTAGAGTTTATCTTTTCGTTCTCCAATAACTGGTTTTGCTTTTAATAAACCTTGTGTATATGGATGTTTTGGTTCAGCAAAAAGCTTTAGAACTGGCCCTTGCTCTACCACTTTTCCGGCATACATTACTACTACATAATCCGCCATTTCTGCCACAACCCCAAGATCATGTGTAATGAGTAAAATGGATGTTTTTAAATCCTTTTTTATATCACGTAATAAATCTAAAATTTGCGCTTGAATGGTAACGTCTAATGCAGTTGTTGGTTCATCGGCAATGATTAGCTTTGGGTTGCAGCTGATAGCAATGGCGATCATAATCCGTTGAAGCATGCCGCCGCTTAGCTCATGTGGATACATCGAGATGATTTTTTCTGCATTGGGAATGCCCAGCATCGTAATTAATTCGGACGCTTTTTTATAAGCATCTTTTTTGCTTAATAATAAATGCTCTTGCAATGGTTCGATCATTTGCTCCCCAATGGTAAATACAGGGTTTAAAGAAGTCATTGGCTCTTGAAATATGATGCTAATATCATTGCCGCGCAATCGGCGCAAATCCTTTTTATTTAGCTTTAAAATATTTTTTCCTTCAAAAAATACCTCGCCGCCCTCAATTTTTCCGTTTTCCGGAATAAGCTGCATAAGCGATAATGCTGTTATGCTTTTTCCACAGCCTGATTCTCCGACTATACATACTGTTTCTCCTTCACGTATTCCGAAGCTTACATTATTTACAGCCTTCACGGTGCCGCTTTCCGTCTCAAAATGAGTTTGTAGCTGATTTATTTCCAGTAAAACATTGCTGCTCATACCGCACTCTCCTATCTTCTCATTTTTGGATCAAGAGCATCCCTTAAACCATCTCCAAGTAAATTAATGGATACCACGGTCAAAAAAATCGCTACTCCTGGAGGAATCCATAGCCATGGCCGTTTTCTAAAATCCATAAAGTTATTGGCAGCATCCATCATATTTCCCCATGAAGGAGTCGGTGGCACAACCCCAAGTCCAAGAAAACTTAACGCGGATTCACTCAAAATGGACCCAGCAACATTTAAGGTTGCAACAACAAGTAAAAGGGGGACCGTATTCGGAATAAGATGATGTAAAATTTTTCTCCGGTCAGATAAACCGAGAACCTCTGTTGCCTGCATAAAAAGCTGTTCCTTTAAGGACAGTATTTGCCCGCGAACCAATCTTGCCAAACTTGGCCATCCAACAAAACTAAGCATAATCATGATGATATAAAGTCGATATTCCGCAGGAACTTTCAATTCCGATAAAATCGCTCCCATAATAAGAAGCAGCGGCAAACCGGGTATAGACATCAGAACATCAGCCAATCGCATAATAATCATATCTACAAGCCCGCGATAATATCCGGAAATTGCTCCTAATAAGGAACCAATTAAAATAGATAGAAACATCGAGGCTAAACCTATTGTTAAAGAGATTTGCCCTGCCATCATCAGTCTTGTCAACACGTCGCGACCATACTCATCTGTTCCAAGCCAATGCTTTCCACTTGGAGGCTGGTTCATAAACGACACATCTGTACGATCTAATAGATAAGGAGAAAAATTTGGACCAATAAAGCTTATCAAAAACATAAATAGTAGAAAGAAAAAGCTTATCATTGCTAGCTTGTTCTTTTTTAAACGTCGATAGGTTAGTCTGCTCAATGAAGGTGATTTGACTGCAACGCTTGTTCTTTTTTTCGTTTTAATGGATTTTGCTGTTTCCATTCTTTATCCCCTCTTTATTTCAATCTAATTCTTGGATCAACTGCTGCATATGTTACATCCGCTAAAAAGTTTCCGATAATTGTTAAGCAGGATAGAAACAAGGTAAAAGCCATTAAAACCGGATAATCACGAAAACTAACCGATTCCATCTGTATTTTGCCAACACCGGGCCAATTGAAGATTTGTTCCATAATAATGGCTCCAGAGAATAGACCTGGCAATTCAAAAGCAAGCAGTGTAATCGCTGGAAGGATAGCATTTTTCAAAGCATGTTTGAAAATAACTACTCGTTCTTTTAACCCTTTAGCACGTGCTGTTCTAATAAAATCTTGCCGAATTACCTCCAACATCCCTGTTCTAAAGTATCTTGTTAATGATCCGATGCTTAGCAGTGTTAAAATGAGAACAGGTAATATCATATGCTTGCTTACCTCAAGAATATGGGAAATGCCAGTGCTGTTGCTGCCAGTATCTATCATTCCACCTATGGGTAGGATTTGAAGGTCTACACCGAACCATTTAATAAATAACAAGCTGATAAAAAAAGATGGGAAGGACATAGCCGCAAATACAAAAAAGGTAATCAAGCCATCAAACCAAGAATATTGTTTAATGGCAGAGAATACACCCGTTAATAAAGCAATGGACCACGTTAAAAATAATGCGAGCACTGCTACAATAAATGAATTCCAAACGTATTTATTAAGCAGGGAAGTAACTTTTTCCTGGTGCTTTAAAGAGTAGCCAAAATCCCCTTGAAGTGCATGTCCAAGCCAAGTGAAGTAGCGCTTTAATACTGGCTGATCCAATCCATAAAGCGCTTTTAGTTCTTGAGCCCTTTGTGGTGTTAAGCTAATATTCGAATCGATGTAATCTCCTGGAAGCATCGCAAATAAGAAGAAAATAATAAAGGATGTTCCAAATAAAATGATAATCATTTGAATAAACCGTTCTAAAACATACTGTTTCATTTGCTTTCCTCCATAAGAAAATGCCTAGCTTTTATGCTAGGCATTCAAATCATTACTTGCTAATCGAAATGTTTGGAAGGCTAGCTCCAATCCCGGTATAATTGTCAGGAACTAATCCCTGTATTTGGCCGCTTACTGCTCTTGCACTTTGTCGATAATGGATAAGAATAATTGGTGGATCATCAGTAAATTCTTTATAAAGATCATGATAAATTACTTTACGTTTCTCTATATCTAACGTATTAAGACCTTTTTGAACCAACTCATCTACTTTAGCGTTTGAATATCCCGCAGCATTGTTTGGATTATTTGTTGTAAATTCTTCTACAGGATCACTTGGATCAAGTATTTGCGACGTAGAAACCGCAGCAAAGTCATAATCTTTATCATTCAGTTTTGCCACTAAAGCATTAAAATCCATAATTTCTGGTTCGAATTTAATTCCAATATCTGCATAGTTTTCTTTTGCGATTGGAATAATTGGATCATCAGCAGTTCTTGTTAAATAATGAATAACAAACTGCTTTCCATCTTTTTCACGGATGCCTTTTTTCCCAGGCTTCCAGCCGGCTTTATCAAGTAATTCCTTCGCTTTTTCAGCATCAAATCCATATTGATGAACACCCTCATTGTTATAAGCCCAAGAAATTGGAGATACTGGAATATCTGCAACTTGTCCGTATCCTTTAAATTTTACATCCACGATTTTTTGTCGATCTAAACCGTAAATAAGAGCTTGTCGTACTTCTTTATCCTTAAATTGTGGACGCTTATTATTCACATAAATAAAGCCAAAGTCATTTACAGGTCCTACATTAATATTAGCGAATCCCAAGCTTTTCAACTGTTCTACCGTATCGTCATCAGCTGAGAACCCTGCATAATCAAGTTCGCCAGTTTCAAATAATTGCAGAGAAGTAGTCGTGTCAATAACTTTGTAGATAAGATTTTTCGTTTTCGGTTCACCTGCGTAATAATTTTCATTTGCTGCATATCGAATTTCTTGTTCAGGAACATATTTTTCAAATTTATATGGTCCAGCACCAAGTGGTTTTGAATACAATTCTTTTAAATAATCGAGTTTGCCATATTGATAGTCTTTTCCATAATATGCTTTAGATAATACTTGACCGCCCAACAGCAGCAAAGATTTAGCATTTACTTTCTCCGTAGTGATTGCAATCGTATCTTTATCAATTACCTTAATTCCTTCAATCGTTTTTGCTTTTCCTTCTTTATACTCTTTCCCCCCTTTTATCGCAGCTAAAGAGATGTCCTGGTATCCAGCATAAGCAGGATCATGTAATAGGGTTAAGGTAAAGGCAACATCATCAGCAGTTAATGGTGAACCATCACTGAATGTCAGATTCTTTCTTAAATGAAACGTATATGTAAGTTGATCATCTGTAACATCCCAGCTCTCTGCAAGAATCCCTACAGGCTTTCCATCCTTATTCAAATCAACTAATGGGGCAAATATAGGAGTTGTTGCATTTCCGTCCCATCCATTTTCATAGAAATAAGGCAAGAATACTCCTCCAGGCGCGGATATTCCGGCAATAAACGTATCTTTTCTTTGTTTTGTCTTAGCAGGAAGCTTCGTTAAATCTGTTGCTTTGTAGCTTGTATTTTCAGCGTTTTTAACATTTGTACTTTCTGATTTGCCTTTATTCGTACTGGATGATGATGTATCTTTTTCGGTATTGCTGTTTAATGCACAGCCGGTAAGAATCACCGTTAACAAGATAGTGCTTAATAAGCTGATTACAATTTTTTTCACTTTATTTCCCCCTTTTTATTATGTATAGTCCCATCTTTGTTTGTCATAGTTTAAGTATATATTTCCCATTTTGTTTAAAACCGATAAAACCGATAAGAATTATTATCTATTAAAATATACTATCACATTGCAAATTATTGTCAAATACTTTTTGAGAAAAAATTGGTTTTTTTTCACAGGTATTTTTTTCTATAAAATTGTTTCAATATTTTCATTATTCTTGTTGGAGAGGATCGTCATTCTTTGCGTGCAAAACTGTAAAAAAGTCAATTAATAGAATGGATTGAGTCTCTATAAAGCTATTAAAAGCATATTAAATGGATTCTTGTATATAGGATGAGCAGCTTTTTCCATTCATTCTGTCTGCGATATGAAAGGAAGTGTCATGATGGTGGAAAATAGTGAACAATTAAGTTGGGTTTAATTATTCTGATATATCAGAATAATTAAATTTCTAGATGAGAGGGTACTTACTAAAAATAGCAATGGCTAAATTGGTTTAGAACCACCATATTATGACTACTATTCTGTATAATAAAAATATCCAGTTTAGTGGAATTTCAGTTCCAGCTATTTTCCATACGTCAATCTCTCAAGGGTGAATTTATCCCACTCTTAACGGGCAGTAAAACCCCCACTTCGAGATGCTTGTTAAGTATTACTGTTATTGTATTATTTAGAGGCAACTATGGATTAGCTAGCTTTATATCAGGGGTAACAGGTTTGATTACTGCCTTTTTGAGACTATTTCATTACACGAAGTACCTTGAGTATTATACATTCTGTTCCCAGCCTCTGTTTACAGCTGACAAAAATAGCATAATGGAGAGAATTGCTCACAGGATGAATAGATGGAATGGAAGCGAAAGAAGTAACTAACAAGCTAACTCGAAAAAAAGTTTTATCTTATTAAGGTTCTAAGACTATCTTCATGAAGATTTGATTTTATTAAGTTAGGAAAACAAAGGGAACATGGAGTGAAAAAATAATGAGGATGGTACTGGTTATTTTTATGCTACTGCTTTCAGTTGTTAGTAAAAAAGAGACGATAAAAATGGAAAAGGTAGATGATGTTGTTATAAATCCTTTTATGGGTTGTGCTCCCCCTGCAGAAGGAGGGCCATACTCACAGCCTCATTCACTCGTTTATGCAAATCTTACCTGGGAGGATCTAGAGCCAGAGAAGGGATTTTATGATTTCGAACAAATAGAGGAAAAATTCAAATTTGACTATTGGAAGAAGAAGAATAAGAGACTGATTGTTCGGGTTGTATTGGATTATCCCGGGGAAGCCGGCCACAAAGATATTCCTGACTGGCTATATAATGAAATAAATCAGGAAGGTAGTTGGTATGAGCATGAGTGGGGCAGCGGTTTTAGTCCTAATTACATTAATTCAAAGCTGATTGATTACCACGAAAAACTAATAGAAGCACTGGCTGATAGATATAATAAGGATCCCTTTATATCGTTTATAGAATTAGGAAGCATAGGCCATTGGGGAGAATGGCACACTTTGCAGCAAGATGGTATTTTTATCCCTTTTCCATTACTGCCAGTTGCAGAAACACTATCTTGAAAGATTTACAGATAAAATATTATTGATTAGGCGTCCCCACCAGATTGCACTGGATAATAATATAGGATTATACAATGATATGTTTGGAAAAACAGACCATACTGTTCAAGAATTTTATAGCTGGGTAACCAATGGCTATAACTTTTGGCAAACAGGTGAATATCATCCTGCTATGGCTGATGCCTGGAAGTCTTCGCCTATTGGGGGAGAGTTTGCACCAACAAATGAATGGGGAGATTATTTCTCTCCCATGACCAATTCTTCCATCATGGAATATTTGCAATTAACTCATGTCAGTTGGTTAGGTCCAAGCTCGCCAGTAAATTATAGTCCCAATGGACAATACCAAAACGAAATAAATCGTTTTTAAAAGAAAATTGGTTACCATTTTCGATTAATGGAGGCAAAATATCAGAAGGATGTTAGGTCAGGTTCAAAACTATCATTAGAGATGACATGGGAAAATAGTGGCGTAGCTCCTTTTTATTCTATTAACTTATTTTATTTCATGTTTTTAAATTAATAAATCGAAATTCGGTTTATTTTTTTTTGAAAATTAAGAACAACAATAAATAGCGTTATGAATAGTTAAGGGAGAAAAATGGATGATTTTCAACCCCTTGATCCAGAAAAATATGTGATATTATTAGATAGTATAAGTGGAGATTTTAAAAAGATAAAGGTGATAATCATGCAAAATATTGTTCAGCAAAAGGATGGGATTTTTCCGTCTGTATGTTCACTCGATTGTCCGGATCAATGCGGGTTGCTCGTTCATAAACAAAATGGAAAAATAATCAAGGTGGAAGGAGATCCTAATCATCCGATTACAAAGGGGAATATTTGTAATAAAGTTCGTCATATGACGGAAAGGATATATGATCCGAAACGCCTTAAAACTCCGATGAAAAGAGTAGGAGAAAAAGGGGAGGGGAACTTTGAACCAATTAGCTGGGATGAAGCGATCTTAACCATTACAAACCATTGGAAAGAATTAATCGAGCAATATGGTCCGGAGAGTATCCTCCCATATAGCTTTTATGGAAATATGGGGAGATTAAATGCAGAAGGAATGGATCGACGCTTTTTTCATCGTCTAGGAGCAAGCAGATTGGATCAAACGATTTGCCAAGTTGCGGGTTCAACAGGCTACAAATACACAATGGGTGACAGCATTGGGATTGACCCAGAAGAAACGATTGACACAAAACTCTTTTTGTTTTGGGGCATTAATGCTGTTAGTACAAATATGCATCAATTGACAATTGCTCAAAAAGCAAGGAAAAAAGGAGCAAAGATCGTCGTTATTGATGTGCATAAAAATCAAACAGGACGTATGGCAGATTGGTTTATTCCAATTTTGCCAGGAACGGATAGTGCACTTGCATTAGGAATCATGCATATTCTCTTTGAGGAAAATATCGTGGATTGGGATTTTTTACAAGAATATACGATTGGACATCAGGAATTGCAAAAACATGTTCAAGCATATGATCCTCAAACCGTATCAGGCATAACAGGAGTACCGGTTGATGATATTTATAAGCTTGCGCGGATGTATGGAAAAACATCTCCTTCTTTCATCAGAATAGGAAATGGCCTGCAGCATCATGATAATGGAGGAATGTGTGTACGAACGATTTCTTGTCTGCCTGCATTAATGGGACAGTGGAGTGTAAAGGGAGGCGGGGCAATAAAATCAAATTCAGGTTTTTTAGCTACAAATTCAAAGGCTTTGCAAAGACCAGATTTATTGTTTGATCAAAAAACTCGCATTATTAACATGAATTCTATTGGACATGCATTATTGGACTCTGATCCACCAATTCGATCTATGTTTGTATATAGCTGTAATCCTGCTGTTGTAGCACCAAATGCAAATAAAGTAAAAGAAGGATTAAAGAGGAAGGACCTTTTTACAGTTGTCCACGACTTGTTTTTAACAGAGACAGCTGCATATGCCGATATCGTTTTACCTGCGGCGTCAGCATTTGAAAATATGGATTTCTACGCTTCATATTGGCATCAGTATATGCAAATCCACTTGCCAGTCATTGAGAAATATGGTGAATCGAAATCAAATGTTGAGGTTATGCGCCTTTTAGCAAAAGGGATGGGCTTCACTGATTTGATTTTCCAAGATTCAGAGGAGGATATGATTGAACAAGCGCTTGATAATGAAAATAATCCTTATTTAGAAGGTATCACTCTTCAATCACTTTTAGATAATCAATATGTAAAAGCGAGCCCAAAATCCTTATTTCCACTGAAAACACCAAGTGGAAAAATTGAGCTTTATTCGAAAAAAATGGAGGAAGACGGATATTATCCACTTCCAACCTATATTCCGCTTGAACATGAAGTAGATGGCGGTTTTCTATATATTCCAGCACCAAATCACAATTTTCTAAATTCAACCTTTTCAAACAATGAAAAGCATGTTTCGATGGAGAAATATCCAAAGCTTTTTATGAACGTTCTAGATGCAAAAGAAAATGGCATTGAAAATGGGGATCTTGTTAAAGTGTGGAATAAACGAGGAGAATGTGAAATAATTGCATCTGTAGGTGAACAAGTTTTGCCTGGAGTGGTAGTATCGCAGGGATTGTGGGCAGATGAAAAAGATAAGAAGCAATTAGTAAACAGTCTTACTCCTGATCGGATTGCGGATATGGGTGGAGGAGCAACCTTTTTTTCAGGAAAAGTTCATGTGAAAAAAGTGGAGAAAATTTACTAGAAACTTCATTATATTAGAATAAAACCAATTGTAGAGAAAAGGAAGCTTCCTACAATTGGTTTTTTGTTCTTTCATCGGTATATACGTCTTTTTCAAAGCAGTTCATGATAAGGGTGCCTGACCCCCAGTGAGGAAAAGAGACAGTTTTATCTTGCATTAAAATCTGGTGATTATGTAGTCTGTTTCCATTATCCTGTTAATTCGTTTTGGACAGAAGAGAATGTGCAGCGCTTTAAAGTTGATATTATGCGTGATATAATGGAAACTGAACCAGCACTTTTTCGCGATTTTGTGATGCAATTACTAGGAGGGATTAAGCAATGAATAAAAAGGTAATGCGTTTTGATAATGCCAAAGTTATCCATGTAGCCTCTGGTAATGTAAATGCTGATAGAAAATATATTGATGCGAAAGCAAAAAGGTTTGATGAAACAAATCGACGTTTACAAGAAGCTTTTGGTAAAAATAAAAAACGTAAAAGTTACAGCTGCTAAGACATTAGCATTAAATTTTTAGTAGTTTTTTATATTTTCCTTTATAAATAAATCAATGAAGTTATCAAATAGCAAGTTCGGAAAAACTCTTCCCTTAAATATTTATACAAATTATTAAATATCACACTTCTTCCTCAAAAATGGGATAAATTTATTTAGGAAACTTCATATCCTCCTTGATTAGTTTTGTATCCCCTTACATTAGCAACAGCACTTTTAAAATTTTATCAAACACTGAAAAGACTTCTTGAAGACTTAATTTTAGAAGAACATATGGACAGCCTCCATGATTCTGTCATTTCGCAAACAAAAGCAGAAGAGGAACTATCCCTGTGTTATCCACGCTCTCCTTTTTTTTTAAAAACTCCGTAATTAACTATGATTAGAGGTATAGTAAAAAAGACATTATTTGTAAGGGGGAAGATAGTATGCCATTAGAAATTTTTCGCCATGAAATTACAAGAATGGAAGTAGAAGGGATTGTGAATGCCGAAAATACAGCACTAAAAATGGGTGATGGTATATGTGGTGCAATATTTCATTTTGTGCGGCAGGTGCCAGTGAACTGAAAGAAGCGTGCGCTGCATTTATATCCCACTACGTTCAGATAAAAGCATAGTTATATGTGCCGCTACTACTAATTCTTCCTTGATTTATATCCCACTACGTTCAGATAAAAGTGCTTGTAAACTGCCGAATGGTGAAGTTGCTACTTCGATTTATATCCCACTACGTTCAGATAAAAGCAACTTTATATCCATTCAGCTCACCACTTTCTTTGCATTTATATCCCACTACGTTCAGATAAAAGCATGGTTAGATGGGGGATTTACATTTTTCTTGTCCACATTTATATCCCACTACGTTCAGATAAAAGTTTATCTAATTCAGCTAATTTGTACTTTCCTAACAAATTTATATCCCACTACGTTCAGATAAAAGAACATAACAAGGAGCAATTTAGAAAAGATTACACTTATTTATATCCCACTACGTTCAGATAAAAGGAACAATGCCTATACAGCGACAAAAGTCTTCTGGAATTTATATCCCACTACGTTCAGATAAAAGTGAAACGTTCCTGACATTACCAAAAGCAAATCCGAATTTATATCCCACTACGTTCAGATAAAAGAAAAGCCAGCGAAAGCGGCAATATACAAGGTTAAGCCATTTATATCCCACTACGTTCAGATAAAAGCTCAAGCAGAACTTGCAAAAAAAGCAAAGTTATCACGATTTATATCCCACTACGTTCAGATAAAAGTCTATTTCATATTCCTGACCATCATTATACTTTTCATTTATATCCCACTACGTTCAGATAAAAGTAGACACGACGATAAGGGCGAATCTGACCGTTTCTAATTTATATCCCACTACGTTCAGATAAAAGGCAATTCTTCTAGCGACTTATTGCTCGTATAAACCGTATTTATATCCCACTACGTTCAGATAAAAGCAAAATAATCAATAGCCCAATCTATACGAGTAACCTTATTTATATCCCACTACGTTCAGATAAAAGATAATGCTTTCCATGCACATATCTATCAGCATTCCTCATTTATATCCCACTACGTTCAGATAAAAGGAATCGAAAATTTAAAAGCGGAGGCGGTTAATTGAATTTATATCCCACTACGTTCAGATAAAAGCGAGAAGTCTGTATATACTTCTATATTCTTCACCCAATTTATATCCCACTACGTTCAGATAAAAGAAAGGAGAGATATGAATGAGAGACATTAGAAACGAATTTATATCCCACTACGTTCAGATAAAAGAAACGCAGATGCAAAGATATCGTTTAGGCTTCCGAGATTTATATCCCACTACGTTCAGATAAAAGGCAAATAGACGTATTAAATCACTGTGTGAATATCGATTTATATCCCACTACGTTCAGATAAAAGCCTCTGAAAAATTGCATGGAAAACCTTTATATACCAAGGCTTGGAGAGCATTCTAGTTTTATTAATGTTTCTCCGTTTTGCAGCGAACCGATGATTGTGTTTTTCAATATTTAATAAAAAGAAGGCTAACCCCTTGTCGCTTCTGTGTTTGTAGCTGTTTTTTATGAATATAGGTTTACTGCAAAATATGATTGAGATTATAATTATTATAAAATAGATACTCCTTTTTTGGATAATTAATTATTTAACTGATAGAGTAATTGTAATTATTAACAGTATATTATATTTAGTTGTAAAAACGAAATAGTATATTATTATCTTTCGGTATAATAGGTAAAAGGAAATTATTCAATCCATTTATTTAGGAGTTGTTTTCTAGTTGAGAATGAATAAGGTGGAGCGGCTTTTTAAAATTATTGACTATCTTAGTGTTGGAGACTTTGTAAATGCGAAGGAATTAGCTCATATTACAAAAACATCAATACGCAATATTTATCGAGATATAAGTGAGTTAGAAAAGGTTGGTTTTTACTTTCATTCAGAGAAAAAAGGCTACCTTTTAATTGAAAAGCCAATCAACCAAAACACTGGATTAACGGATAGAGAGTGGTTATCTCTGTTATTAACGCAAGCACTGCCAAAGCAGTATGTAATTAAAGAAAACTCGAAGAAAATAGAATATAAATTTGAGCGAAATAAAATGGATAAAGAAATAAGGTGGAATCAGGTAGTTAGTAATCATATATTGCATCATTTTCTTTATCATGATACATATGATGAAAATTTAATGATTGCCCTTGTAAATGCAATGGAAAAGAACAGGAATGTCTTGATTACATATTATAGTCCTGCAAATGCAGCAGAAACAAAGCGAATTATTCATCCTTATTATATTATTGATAGAGACGATCATTATTACGTTGTTGCTTATTGTAATGAAAGAAAAGAAATTCGGAATTTTCGTATAGATAGAATTAGAAACTGGCAATTACAAAAAGAAAATTTTATCGTTCAAAATGATTTTTCCATTGCAAATCATCTTGCAGCCTGGAAAATGGATAGTACAGATGAAATAAATAAATTTGTTATACGATTTAGTAATAAAAGTAGGAAAATATATAAAAGAAAAAAAGTTTTATGATAAGAATGCTATAATAGAAGAGGAAGAGGATGGTTCGATTCTATTAACTATCGAGACGATGAGTAAATTATTTCTGCGATGGATTAGAAAGTATGGAATGGATGCAGAAGTACTTGAACCCCATCATGTAAGAGAGCAGTTAAGGGAAGAATACAAAAAGCTGCTGAAAAGCTATGAGTAATAAATTGTATTTGAACAAATGTGGGATGTAAATGTTTATTATTATTTTATTAAGGATTATTTTATTATTTGAACGCAGCGGTTAAAAATTTTAAATTGTGTAATTGTCATAGAAAAAAGCTGAGTAGGAACACTAATTTTCCTGCTCAGTTTTTTTGTTTTTTGACAGAAAGTTTGTTCGCTGACTGTTTTTGTCAGTTTAAACTTTAGAATAGTTGTATAATAGAATATAGCAAAAAATGCTAAAAAGGTTGTTTGTTTCCAATGATTGGTATAAAATGGTAATTATAAAATAATATTAAACTGGAGGAATAAAATGCGATGTGTTTTTAGTTTTCAGATTGAAAGTTTTACTCTGCGGTATCGTCTATTATTATTGTCATACTTAAAGGAAATTGTTCGATCACAATCAGAGGATTTTTATCAATCATTTTTTGTTGATAGGGAAAAAGAAACAAAGGAATTTTGTTTTGCGCCTTATTTTCCGAATATTCAAATTGAAGGCGATGAAATTGTTTCCAATACGCTGAATTTAACTGTATCTAGCTCTAATTATGAGATGATCATTCACCTTATTAACGGGGCTCAACAAAAAAAGGAATACTACTATAAAGGAAGTACAATGAAATTTATTGGAGTGAAAATGATGAAGGAAAAGCCAATTATTCAATCACCAATTTGGTTTAAGACTTTATCACCTATGTTAATTGAATCGAAAGATAAAAAACCTTTGCTTGCTGGTGATGAAAATTTTGAAAAAGAATTAAATATTATCTGTTCAAAAATGATAGAAAGCAAGTATGGAAGGTCATTATATCAACCAATTAAAATACTAAAGCATCATTTGAAAAAAACGGTTATAAAAGAAAATTTACATCAAAAATCAGGTGATTTATTTTTCACAGGAAATATAGGACAAGTATTATTAGACGGGGATCCACGAGATTTAAACGTATTTTATATGGAGGGAATATCACTTCGTAGTAATCAGGGGTTTGGTTGTTTAGACGTGGTATAGGTATAACTTGAAAGGAGGTGAAGATTATGACAATGGTAAGAGTGGAGACAGGCGATGCCCTCTTAAATGCCGGAATAACTGGTTTTGTGAATATATTAGAGGAGGCAAATATATTCTATGAATCTACTAGCAATTATGTAGAGTTTGACCTCTACGTTTTAGAAGATTTTCACCATTATTATTTTGAATATTTCGAAAATAGATACAAAGATCTTTTATCCCTTACCTATATTGTATCAAAGGGAAAGGAATTCCTTCATAAAAAGGAATGGGATGATAAGGCAATAGAGGATTGGAATAAATATATTGAAAGAGCAAAAAAAAATCTTAAAAGTAACAGTTATGCAGCTGCCTATAAAATGATTAATCGTAATGAAGTAGATTTATTAGAGATGGAAAAAAAGTTAAAAAAGTTCAAGTTAAAAAAGAATCAAACTATTCCTGATATTCAAAGTGAAATTGATGAAGGAAAACAATTCCTTCATGTAATTATTGAGTATTTAGATAAATCAGAAGTAAAAAAATATATTTTAGCAAAAAATACTGCCTATACAATTATTGATAATTTTTGGAGTGGTGTATCTTTTCTACATAAGTCATCTACAACATTAGATATATTTGAAGAATATAAAAAATATTTTATTGATCCCATTAATATTTATTTCGAAGAAGATCATTCAAAAGATAAGTATGTGTGTTTTATTAGCAATCAACCAATTAAAAAGCTATCAAAACCACATGCTTATGATATGGCTTGGCTAACCAAAATGGGGGTAGATATGAGTAGGAAAACCTCCCATTTTTGGAATTTACAATCTAATGTATGTTATATCTCACCGCTCATAAATTTTATCTATTCTTGTATTCCTGCAGGTTTTACTTTTATTAACAATCAAGGCTACTTTGTGAATTGTAATAGTTCAATTGATGGTTTAATTACATTAAATAAAAATTATGAAATGGAAGCTATTAAAGCAGATAACAGTATCCAATTATTAGAAGCGAAAACGTATTATCAGTTAATAGATTTTATGGAAGCACAAAAAAATAAGCAATCAAAAAATGAAATAGATAATATTCAAATCATTAAATTTAGCAATTTAGATAATAAAACAGATAATTTCCGACCATACACTTATAATGTCTTATCAAAAGATAAATTAGATGTGATAAAAAGACATCAAACAACATTAAGCAACATGATTAGCAAGGTTGTTAAAACAAGTGATAATACCTATCTGAATATTTATCAACATGTAATGGATCGTCTGTATAAAAATAAAAATCAATTTGATTTAATAAGTTTGTTATGTCGAACAAACTTACCGAACAGGGCGGATGAACCTATCCGAAGTAATCGTTTAATACTAGATATTGTTTACTTGAATAATCGTTTTATTGGAACGATTATTCAACATCAAAAAAAGAAGGGGGATGATTTGATGAGTGAATATTATTCTTATGTATCAAGAGATAAAATTGCAAGTGTTGAAAATGCAGGCAGAAAATTAGCGCAAAACTATAAGTTTAAAAATGCAAGCAATAAATTAGGGGGGATTACCTACCGTTTGCTTAATGCTTTAAAAACCAAAGACAAGGGGAAGTTTATGGATACTTTTGTTAATGCACATATGTATGCAGGAAAAGAGGGAGATATAACCATCCCACCACAAATGATTGAGGCGCTTACAGATGAAGATAAATTGCAAACACTTGGTTACGCATTTGTGTTAGGTCTACGTTCTGGCCTTAACCCAAAAGGAGAGAAAAAGGAGGGAGCAGAAAATGAATAAAAAAGGTTTAACTTTATCAGTTGTTTTTGAGGCGGAAAGTGGAAATTACGGAGAAGGTGTTGGCAACGTTACTTCATTAAAAAAACTAACGAGAGGTACTGGGGATAGCTTTACCTATATTTCTAGACAAGCGCTGCGTTACAATATTATTCAACAAATGGGGGAAGATCGCACGCCACTTGAATTAGATAAATCTGTTATTCAGTTTGCACCAGATGCACTAATTTCTGATTATCCTGAAATCGACTTATTTGGTTATATGAAAACAAATAAAGTAACAAAAACTCGTCCAGCTGTTGTTCGTTTATCCAATGCTATTGCATTAGAAAGTTTTCAAGCAGATACTGATTTTTTAACGAATAAAGGGTTGTTAGACCGCTATCAATTAGCTAGTGGAAATGACGGAAAAGAACAATTGAAAGGGGGAAACATTGCTCAAAGTGAAATTCATCATTCTTATTATACGTATACAATCACCATTGATTTAGATCAAGTTGGTATTGATCATAATGAGAAAGAAATCTCTGTCTCTAATGAAGAAAAAGTAAAAAGAGTGAACTCTTTGTTACAAACTTTAAAGTTTTTATACCGTGATATAAAAGGAAGAAGAGAAAATTTTTCTCCAATTTTTGTAATTGGTGGAGTATATGATGTCAAAAATCCATTTTTTGAAAACCGCATTAAAGTGAAAAATAATCGATTAAATGTAGAAACTTTACAAGGAGTTTTATCTTTAGACACACAAGTCGCTGAAAAAACAAAATGTGGACTAATAGAAGGAATATTTGATAATGATAAACAAATCCAAACAAATATATCTCCACTGTCGATAGCAACCTTCTTCGACTTTATCCAAAAAGAAGTAAGTAATTATTACTTAGATTAAGCGGTGATTTTATGAAAGCTCTTAGAATAAAACTATATCAAAACATGGTCAATTATAAATTACCATCAAGTTTTCAATTAAAAGAAACCTATCCACTTCCACCATACTCCACTGTATCTGGAATGGTACACCGAGTATGTGGCTTTACTGAATACCATCCGCTGAAAATTAGTATTGCAGGGGATTACTATTCGAAAGTAAATGATTTAGCAACAAGATATGAATTTGCTGCTGCATCATATGAACAAGTTAGACATACACATAAATTACATTCTTCAGATGAAAATAGAGATTATGGATTAATACGAGGAATTAGCACTACTGAACTCTTAATTGATGTAGAATTAGTGATTCATATTTTACCAGAGAAAGAAGAAGATTTAGAAGTGATTTTTGAATCATTTATAAATCCGATCGAGTATATATCACTTGGTCGTCGAGAAGATTTAGCAAGGGTGGAAGAGGTTAGGATAGTGGAAATAGTAGAGCAGGAATTAGAAGAAGATTTTATATTAAAATACTCTTCCTATATACCTGTAGAGTTATTTGATAATTATAGTGCCGAAAATGTGGAGTTTGCGACTGTATATAAATTGAATCGTTATTATGAAAAAGTACAAATTAAAAAAGGTGTAGAGCAGCGAAGATGGAAACAAGTTTCTGCATTCTATGGAGCAAAAGGTAGAGAATTGATCTATGATACGTATGAATTTGATGAAGATGGAAATATTGTATTCTTTTCATAAATGATAAGATTGTGAAGTTAAAGAGACTAGGAATTAAACAAATTTCCTAGTCTTGTTAGAAAGGAGCAAAGAAAGATTGCCTAATTTATTTCTTGCAAAATCAGATGAAAATTTAGAAGAAACGATCGTAAAGCATACGGAATCGTTATTACAAGAGCTAGAAAATCTAAAAGGCATTTATTCCAACATACCATTTCTTAGATGGGATTTATTAAAATTATCGTGTATTTATCATGATGTAGGAAAAATGAATACAAAATTTCAAAATAAATTATTGGTAGCTTTAAAAAAAACAGATTGTTTATTAAATGATAGAATACCAAATGTTAAGGAAATTCCGCATGGCTACTTAAGTTGCGCTTTTATTCCTTATGATCTGATAGAGGGCGATGATGAGCGGAAAATTGTTGCACAAGCTGTTTATTTTCATCATAATCGACCAGCAGCAACTCCTCAAGATTTAGAGGCAACGATTAATCAAGATTTGCCCCAGTATTTTCAACGGTTTAAAGAGGTGTTTCCGTATTCTTTAGCCGAACCCAAAAGAAGATTTAAAAAATATATTCATAGAAGAATAAGAAAAAACAACAACCTCGAATTAGCCAAACAATTTGTCCTTGTCAAAGGGTTGCTAAATAAAATAGACCATGCTGCTAGTGCCAACATACAAGTGGAAATTGCGAATCCAGGTTTAATTAACTATGTGGATGAGTTTCTTACTAGAAAATATGATAGCGGAAGAAACGAATTACAAAACTATTTAATGGAGCATCAAGAGGAAAATAATATTGTCATTGCTTCGACTGGTATAGGAAAAACAGAAGCAGCACTATATTGGATTGGAAATAGCAAAGGATTTTTTACATTGCCGCTTCGAGTTTCTATAAATAGTATTTATAAGCGTATAGAGAGTGAAATTAATTTTAAAGAAGTTGCACTTCTGCACTCAGAAACAGAAAGTGAATATGTAAAGAATGATCTTTATTCGATTGATTATTTTGAAAAAACAAAGCGATGGTCCATGCCACTTACTATTTCTACTCTTGACCAGCTAGTAGATTTTGTCTTTAAAGAAGAAGGATTTGAAAAGAAATTAGCAACTTTAGCTTATTCAAAATTAATTATTGATGAGATTCAAATGTATTCACCAAAAATGGTAGCATGCCTTTTAGCTGCATTAAAAGAAATAACGGAAATTGGTGGGAAATTTACTATTATGACAGCAACATTTGCTCCTTTTTTAAACGATTTATTAAATGAATTGCGAATTCCTTGTAATCAGCCAGCTGCACCCTTCTTTAAAAAGGTAAATGGACAAGTTGCAGTCCGCCATTGTCTTATAGTAAAAAATGAACAGATAAATTTAGAAGATATTAAGAAAAATAAGGAAGATAAAAAAATATTAATTATCGTAAATACAGTTAAAAAAGCACAAGAAATATATGATGTTTTGATAAAGGATCGGACGGATGTATTCTTATTTCACAGTAGATTTACAAAAAATGATCGAAAAGAAAAGGAACACGCGATTCAGGAAATGGGGAAATTAAAGAACCAAAGCAGTGGAATTTGGATCACAACGCAAGTGGTAGAAGCAAGTGTAGATATTGACTTTGATGTGCTTTATACAGAATTATCTGATTTGAACGGCTTATTTCAAAGGATGGGAAGAGTATATAGGAATAGAGTATTAGATCATAAAAGAGTAAATGTATTTGTTTATGATGGTGGTAATGATTACACATCTGGTATAAGTTTTCAAGAGAAGTATAGTGTAGTAGATACCAGTATTTTCGAAATATCTAAAAAGGCATTACAAAAATATAGAGTGCCAATCATTTTTACAGAAGAATTAAAAATGAAATTAATAGAGAGCAACTATACAACGCTACATCTAAAGGAAAGCAGTTATTATAAAGAAATTTGCGAGTTTTTGAAAATTTTAAGAAGTATACGAGAATATGAAGATTTAGATCCAAGAATAACCAATTTAAGAGAAATATTTAATGAAACGATTATCCCATATTTTGTTTACCAAAATAATCAAGAAGAAATCGACAGCGTACTTTTTAGCTATAATAAAACGTTAAGAAAAAAAGCAACAAATGAAGTAAAAGCAAATCGTGCAAAATTGCGGGATGAGCTATATGGGTTTACAGTAGATATCCCACAATATCGAGTAGCGATTGCAAAATCATTAAATAGAGTTGAAAAACTACTGAATATAGGTAACTATACGTCTATCAAAATAGTTGACTATGAATATGATCAACAAATGGGTCTAAAATATACGAATGATATGAAATTATTTTCTGACAGCCAATTTACATAGTATTAGAGAGGAGGAGAAATGAATGCTGCAAACGAAAACAGTTGGCGGTGTAGATTTAGCCTATAATGTTGTCTGTAAAAGAAAACTCTGGCTGTATAAAAAAGGAATAGGAATGGAAAGTGAATCAGATAGAGTGCTACAAGGTTCTATTCTTCATGAATCTTCCTATCCTCGACTCGATAAAAAAGAAATTCTAATTGACGGTGCTTTTAAGATTGATGCTATTGATGGCGAATTTGTTAGAGAAATTAAATTGTCTAGTAAAATGGTAGAGTCGGATACTATGCAAATGTTGTTTTATCTATACCAGCTTTTTTTGAGAGGAATTAACAAAAAAAATTTTAATTAGCTATACGAAAGAAAAGAAAACAGTTGAAGTATTTTTAACAGAGGAAAAAGAACAAGCTGTGAAAAAATCAATTGCAGAAGTATACAAAATAATAGATCGAGAAACTCCGCCACCTTTAAAGAAGCTGCGATATTGTAAAAGCTGTGCTTATTACAATTTTTGTTTTTCAAGGGAGGATGATGACGATGATGCGTGATCATTATGTTTTTTCGAATGGTCGTTTAAAAAGGAAGGATAATACAATATATTTTGAAAATGAAGAAGGACAGAGGAAACCGCTCCCAATTGAAAAAATACAAACTTTGCATTTATTTGGAGAAATTGATGTCAATACAAAATTATTAACCTATTTAAGTCAGTATGGCATCACTTTGCAGTTTTATAATTATTATGGTTTTTTCACGGGAGCTTTTAATCCTCGTGATGCTAAAGAATCAGGTCATGTGATTGTGAAGCAAAGTGAACATTATTCGGATAAGTACAAGCGGTTGTATATAGCGTATCAATTTTTAAATGGTGCTGTTCATCATATGCTGCGGAATTTGCGAAATTATAAAGAAGGAACAGGGGAATATATAGAAGGTATTCAGTTGTTATTTAGTCAATTGCATACTTCTACAACAATTCCTGAATTAATGGGGAGAGAGGGACAAATTCGTCATCTTTATTATCAATCGTTTAACCACATTATTAAACAAGATTTTGTTTTTGAAAAACGAGAAAAAAACCCGCCAAGAGATCCAATTAATGCGCTCATTTCTTTTGGAAACACGTTAATGTATCGAGTTGTATTAACAGAAATATATAAAACTTCTTTGAATCCTACTATTAGTTATCTTCATGAACCTTCAACAAAGAGATTTTCCTTAAGTTTAGATATTGCAGAGATTTTTAAACCATTAATCGTAGATCCAATTATATTTTCACTTATTAATAGAAGACAAATTTCCAAGAAACATTTCGATTATTTAGAAGGAGAAATTTGTTATTTAAATGAAGAAGGAAAGAAAAAATTTATTACCGCATGGGAGGAAAAACTGAATCAATCTGTCAAACATCGCATGTTAAAAAGAAATACAACCTATCGTTATTTCATTCGGTTGGAATGTTATAAATTAATTAAGCATGTAATTGGTGATGATGTATATAAGCCATTGAAAGCGTGGTGGTAACAAGTGTTTGTTATTATCACGTATGATGTTAGTGAGAAAAGAGTAGGGAAAGTATGTAAGAAACTGCGTGAATATCTCGATTGGACACAGAATTCCGTGTTTGAAGGGGAAATAACAATTGGTAAATATACTCAATGTATGGCAGAATTAAGTAATATCGTAAATAAAGAAACGGATTCTATCTATGTGTATCAGGTGAAAAATCCGAGAAACATTAAAAAGGTAGTACATGGTAGAGAAAAGAATCCATTTGATTTATTTATATAGTAAAATAGCATGAGAATTATTATAATTATTCTAAATAATCATCTGATTTGCAGTAAACCTATTTTTTAACAAAAGTGCATTAATCCCTTGTTGCTAAAGGGATCAAAGCGTATTTTGGGGAAAATGCAAAAACACGACTAACGATTCACTGCAAAAAGGCAAAATATTAGTGTATCAATCATCTGCTTAAACCCTTGATATATAAGGGTTTTCGTCGATATAATTTTGAGGATTTTATCTGAACGTAGTGGGATATAAAGGTGATATTGTATCCTTCTTGGACATAATGGAATAAATCATTTTATCTGAACGTAGTGGGATATAAAGGTTGTTAATGCAGGAACGGCAGACATACTAAGATCATATTTTATCTGAACGTAGTGGGATATAAAGGTCGATAATAATTGCATAATCATACGCTCTGGTTGAACATTTTATCTGAACGTAGTGGGATATAAAGGAGATTAGAACATTAATTGCATTTTCTGTTTCTTGCTG
>NZ_JBQTCY010000016.1:0-99573 GCF_052663225.1 Niallia sp. 03133 | reverse complement strand
ATAAACGTTTATTGTTGACGTTTTGTTTGTTCAGTTTTCAAAGAGCAATTTTATTTCCGGCGCTCAATAAGCGACTTTATTAATTTAACACATCCATTAAATATCTGTCAACAACTTCTTAAAGAGTTTTTTAGAATTTCTTACCCTTGTTGAGGACGAGATTTAATATACCATGGATAAATATACTACGCAACCTTTTTTCTATATTTTTTTAAAAAAAAGATTGTTTTTTTATATTTAATCAAAACTCTTCCTATATTTATATAAAACAAATAATAAATACGGAGTAAGATTATCATAATATAACTGAACATATCGGACTATGTTCAAATGAATAGCTACTTTATTTTTTGCCTTCTTGCATTCTGCTTTTATACTTCTCTACGTAATAACACGATCATTCTAATCATAAATTAATAAAACAATGACTTTTAAAAAAGAATTTCTAAAAAAAATAAATTCTTTTTCATAATTGTTTAATTTCTTTTGAAGAAGGATAATACATTCTTTATATTTAAATTAGGGATTGGTACATACAATACTTTTTACATAAAAAATAACAAAGGTTGGAGATAATTATGCAATTAGATATAGATTTTATTATTAAACTTGCAATTTCAACTGGATTGGGAATTATTATCGGTCTAGAAAGAGAAATTAAAAAAAAGCCAGTGGGATTAAAGACAAGTCTTGTCATCAGCATAGTAAGCTGTTTATTAACTATTGTTTCAATTGAAGCAGCTTATAAATTTCCTGGAAGCCAAGAGGTTAATATTCAAATGGATCCTCTTCGTTTACCCGCACAAATTGTATCAGGCATCGGTTTCTTAGGTGCTGGCGTTATTTTAAGAAGAGGAAATGACAGCATTTCAGGTCTTACAACTGCCGCACTTATTTGGGGTGCAGGTGGAATAGGAATTGTTGTAGGAGCTGGTTATTATATAGAGGCAATTTCAGGAGTATTGCTACTAATAGTCGGTGTAAAGTTTATTCCAGTTTTAATGAGTTTAATTGGGCCGCGGCAATTAAGGGAAAAAGAGATTAAAGTGAAATTTATTGCTAATGAAAAACAAAATGTTTCATCCATTATTAAATCTATATCAAAACTCGAAATTGGTATAAAACACACTCGAATTAAGGATTTAGAAACAGGTGAACATTCTATTTTACTTATCCTTATCGTTGATCATAAAAGTGAAATAACAGATATTTATCAAAAAATCTCCGTTTTGTACGGTGTTGAACAAATTGAAATAGACAGTTTACATTAACGAAGGAGTAGGAAAGCGAGATAACTTCTTTCCTACACTTAAGGTCTCTATTAAACAAAGCTTTTATGCTTTTAAAGATCCAATTTACTCACTCCGTTTAAACTTCATCCTTGCTTTTTAAAAATAATTTGAAAAAATCACAGAAATATGTATAATTAGTAATATCCTAAAAACCTACAAAAGATAAGGGGGGCTTAGCTCAGCTGGGAGAGCGCTTGCATGGCATGCAAGAGGTCGTCGGTTCGATCCCGATAGTCTCCACCATAAATACAAATTCCCAAGACACTAAACTATTCATTCATGAGAAAAGAGTGAGCAGTATATGGTGTCTTTTTTTGTTGTGTTTTTTTTAGCAAGGGGGAATTTAACATTTTTCTTTTATAACAATTCCCCTTGAAAATTTCATGTTTTCATAAAAAAACACTCATTTTTCACTATATTATAAAAATTTTTTTATTATCTTTTTCCTTATTATTAAAACTAAATTATATATTCTAAAAAAAAATATTATATTTTGTCGGATTTTATGGATTATTTGACACACTTTCTGTATAATCAGCCTTATTGAATTTTTTCAAAACGATTTGAGGAGGTTTTTCATTTTGGGAAAAGCATTGATTATTGGTGCTGGCGGGGTTGCAAGTGTTGTTGCGCATAAATGCTGCCAAGTTCCAGATGTATTCGAAGAGATTTGTATTGCAAGTAGAACGCTTTCTAAATGTGAAGCGCTTAAAAATAAATTAGACGGTGGCAAAACAAAGGTTTCAGTAGCCCAAGTTGATGCCGATAAAACGGAAGAAGTTATTGAGTTAATCAATGCTTTTAAACCGGAAGTTGTGATAAATGTAGCTCTTCCATACCAAGATTTAACAATTATGGATGCATGTCTTGCTACAGGAGTTCATTATCTAGATACAGCTAACTATGAGCCGCCAGAAACAGCTAAGTTTGAATATAAATGGCAATGGGACTACAAACAAAAGTTTGAAGAAGCCGGTTTGACTGCATTGCTTGGCAGCGGATTTGATCCAGGTGTAACAGGTGTTTTTACAGCATATGCTCAAAAACATCATTTTGATGAAATTCATTATATTGATATTGTGGATGCGAATGGTGGAGATCATGGCTATCCTTTTGCAACAAACTTCAATCCTGAAATCAACATTCGTGAAATCACAGCAAATGGACGTTATTGGGAAAATGGACAGTGGATTGAAACAGCTCCTCTTTCTGAAAAAAGAGAATATGATTTAGATCAAGTTGGAACGAAAAATATATACCTTTTATATCATGAAGAATTAGAATCTCTTGCTGTTAACATAAAAGGTCTTAAACGAATCAGATTCTGGATGACATTCTCTGACAACTATTTAAACCATTTAAAAGTGCTTGAAAATGTTGGAATGACATCTATTGAACCAATTATGTACGAAGGAAAAGAAATTATTCCGCTTCAATTTTTAAAAGAAATCCTTCCAGATCCAGCTTCACTAGGACCTAGAACAAAAGGAAAAACAAATATCGGCTGTATCATCCAAGGAATTAAAGATGGCAAGCCTAAATCTTATTATGTATATAATATTTGTGATCACCAAGAATGCTACAAAGAAGTAGGATCACAAGCTATTTCTTATACTACTGGTGTGCCTGCAATGATTGGTGCAATGTTAATCATGAAAGGTGTTTGGAAAAGACCAGGAGTTTACAATGTAGAAGAATTCGATCCAGATCCATTCATGGATGCGTTAAACAAATACGGATTGCCATGGCAGGAGAACTTCTCTCCAACTCTTGTAGATTGAGAGGAAAGAAATGACAAAAATCGATTTTAATCAAGTACCTTCACCATGTTACGTAGTAGACGAACGTCTATTAAAGAAAAACTTAGAAGTATTACATTCTGTCCAAGAGCGCACAGGAGCAAAAATTCTTTTAGCGTTAAAAGGATTTTCGATGCATTCCGTCTTTCCTTTAGTAGGAAAATATTTAGCAGGTGTTACTTCAAGCTCCTTATTTGAAGCTAGACTAGGCTTTGAAAAAATGGGCAAAGAAGTTCATGCATATGCACCAGCGTACGTGGACAGTGAGTTTGACGAATTAATACAATATACAGACCATATTGTATTTAATTCATTTGATCAGTGGAATCGTTTTAAAGATAAAGTTAAAAACGCTGGCAAAAAAATCGAAGCAGGTCTTCGTATTAACCCAGAGTACTCAGAAATTGAAACACAGCTTTATAATCCATGTGCTCCCTATTCGCGATTCGGCGTGACGTTGGACAACTTTAAACCAGAAGAATTAGACGGTATTGATGGTCTTCATTTCCATACAATGTGCGAACAAAATTCCGATACTTTAAAACGTACAATTAAAGTAGTCGATGAAAAATTTGGCGAATACATTAAAAAAATGAAATGGATCAACTTTGGCGGCGGACATCATATTACAAGACCTGATTATGATATCGAAACACTAATCGAATCCATTTTATTTATAAAAGAAAAGTATAATGTGGATGTCTATTTAGAGCCAGGTGAGGCAATTGCTTTAAATACAGGCTACTTAGTAGCAACTGTTTTAGATATTGTCAATAACGGAATGGATATTGCAATTCTTGATACTTCTGCAACTTGTCATATGCCAGATGTACTTGAAATGCCTTACAGACCTAATATTATTGATGCAGGAATGCCTGGTGAAAATGAATACACATACAGACTCGGCGGAATGACTTGTTTAGCAGGAGATGTAATTGGCGACTATTCATTTAAACAACCTTTAAAACCAGGAGATAAATTAATATTCTGTGATATGGCTCATTACACAATGGTAAAGAATCATATGTTTAATGGAGTTAATCTTCCTTCTATTGCATCCTACAATGACGAAGAAGGCATTAAAGTAGTTAAACAATTTGGATTTGAAGATTACAGCAATCGATTATCTTAATAGCAGGAAAAAATACACCTTGAAATAGAGGTGTATTTTTTTATACAGATTGTTTCCTCCATCATTACACTCCCCCTCTCATTTCATGATTAAAAATTCTGATATAGGGTATAAAATATGAACTGCTAAAAGATAGTTTTCTAAATCGTTGCAGATTAGCTTTTTTGAACTAAGCTATTCAGAAAAATATGTTAAGTCTTCCTTATTGAAACTATATTTACCTAGGAGTTGATTAAAAATGAATCGTATGGAAAATAAAGTAGCAATTGTAACAGGCGGTGGTTCAGGCATTGGAAAAGCTTCGGCTATTCGTTTAGCGAATGAAGGCGCGAAAATCAGCATTATTGAAGCAAATGAAGTGCGTGCAAAAGAAACAGTCGAAGAAATAAATCAAAATGGCGGTCAGGCAGCCTATTTTATAGCAGATATTTCACAAGAAGAACAAATAAGCACCTCGATAAAACAATCAAATGATAAATGGAGAAAAACAGATACCGTCTTTGCAAATGCGGGAATTTTAGGTACGATTTCTCCAATCGAATATTTTCCAAGCAAAGATTGGGTTAAGACTATTCATAATAACTTAATTGGTGTATTTGAAACCGTAAAACACTCTATTCCCTATATGAAAGAAAAAGGCGGATCCATTACCGTTACAAGTTCTGTCAGCGGCAATCGCCAATTTGCACAGCAAGGTTTTTCAGCTTATAGTACTTCAAAGGCTGCAATTGCTGCTTTCGCTAAAATGGCCGCTCTGGAGCTTGCACAATATAAAATTCGTGTAAATGCCATATGCCCTGGCATAACAGAAACCAATATTTTTGATTCGATGAAGCAATCAGATAAATTAGAGGAAATTCATTTCCCAATTGATATTCCACAAAATGCTGTTCCTCTAAAAATGGAACCAGGTCATCCTGAAGAAGTCGCAAATCTTCTTCTATTCCTTGCCTCTGATGAAGCATCCCACGTAACAGGGACAGAAGTATTTGTGGATGGTGCGGAGACATTAGTAAAAGGTTGATTTAAAATCTATAAATAAAAGGAAGAAGGTTGTCTTAATAGAATTAGTATTTCTATAAGGCAACCTTTTCTTGTAAGCCATTTTTATTCGTTTTTTACCCATTTCCCATCATCACTTTTTTTATATTTATTTTTCACCGCACTCCAAGCTACTTTAAAAGCTCTTTCTTCTTCGTTGTATTCTTCACTTGCTGCATTAAATGCTTCCTTAAAAATCTCTTGGGCATGATGTGGCAAATGATCTTTAACTGATTCAGGCAAATCATTTATAGTATCATACGGCATCTTAATTCCTCCCTTATCATTTTATAGTGTATGTATATCCAGAAATAAATCTCTTAAACTTGATAGTAAATAAAATGAACCTTTCCATCAGTGGGGGTTTTCTTCATCCCCCACTGATGGAAAGGTTGCGGTCCACAGGAAGTGGCGACCCTAGTTTGTGTACCTCTATCGGACCTTTACGGGCAGTTAGTTATCCGCCAACTAGCTTCTTCGATTCCTCAGCACCTTGAGGTGGGGGGTGGGCGTCTTACTGCCCGTTAAGAGTAGGATAAAGTTTTCTTAAGACGTTTACGCTTATTGATAGCCATTTTCCCGGTCTGCTGCTTCATCCTTTATTTCTTCTTTAAACCCTTGAATAGATTGTTCTCTTCTTTTATTTTTTTGTTCTATTTGTGCCTTCTCCTCGTCACTAGCAAACGATAATGTTTGTTCAGACTTTTGAATATTTTCCATTGTGTTTTCTACCATATCTTGCAATTTCTCCACATTATCTAAACGATTATCTGGATTTGGTTTATTTTGTTCCATTTTCCATTACCTCCTAAAAAATTAATACCTATGTATTTTGTTTGTTTTCACTCCATATTATTCGATGATTTAAAAATATCTTATATTTTTCTTTTATCTTCTAGCTTTTCTTAAGGTCATTTATAGAAAATTTTGATGCTTTGACTCTTTCAACTTTTCTTTTCAATTTCCCCTCCTATTTCTATCCAAATATAGTAAAATAATAAAATAAGAATCTATTAGACGTTCTAGGAGGAAATACAGGTAATGAAAAAAATTATGAAAGTTGGCTTCTGTCTGCTATTAGGACTATTCATAATATCTCACTCTGTTCCGACAGCAGCTGCTGAAGACAGCATGGCATGCGGCATTATAGAGCAAGGGAAAAATCCCTCCCAACAAACCATCAATTGTTTATTAACAAACGCTGCATTAAAAGAGGGAATTCCTCCTGAAGTAGTAAAAGCAATAGCTGCCCAAGAAAGCGGCTGGAAACAATTCAATGATAATGGGGAAGCAAGTATATCTATTGACGGTGGAATTGGCTTAATGCAAATTACCAACCATACAGATTATGATCAAGAAAAATTAAAAACAGACATCCTATATAATATTTATGCAGGCATAAATATACTAAAAAGCATGTTTGCGCGAACCGACTTGCCGAAAATTATTGGAGCAAACAGTCAAGTATTGGAAAACTGGTATTTTCCGATTTTGGCTTACAACGGTACAAAACCTGTAAATAGCCCGACTGTTCAAAGCACAGGCGAGATAAATAACGCAGCTTATCAGGAAATCGTATTACACAAGCTAATGGATAACAGTTTTTTAGGGGAACGTTCACTTGCATCCATTCCTTTTAAAAAAGAAGATTTTCTATATAATCCAGATTCAAATGATAATATTATTTTTAATGTTTTAAGTTATGCTGTCCCTTCGGAATTGCATGAAACCATCTATACCTTAAAAAAAGGGGATAATGTAATAACAACAACTGATAATGTCAAATTAAGAAAAGGTATGAATACATCTTCATCTCTCTTAAAACTAGCAAAAAATACACCCCTTTTAATAGATGGAAATTTCGTTTACGATTCTAATCCAAACAGCTTTAATCAATTTGTCTGGTATCCAGTAAAAACTGCTGACAAAAAATTAGTTGGATATATTTCATCAGCATATATTACAACAAAAGTGGGTGCTCCTTTTGTTAATACGGTTGCTGATTATTCTAAAGCCATAACAGGAAAATCGCTGGCTTATGCTTCTGTCTCCATAAAAAAAGGTTCTTCCATTATTGGCACTGGTGTTTCCGATGAAAAGGGGAATTTCCGAATAAACGTAGCACCTCAAAAAGCTGGTACCAAGCTTGCTGTTGTGTATACAAATTATTTACATGCCTTGAGTGAAGCGAAAACTATAACAGTAGCCGATAAAACAGCACCTTCTGCACCTAAATTAGATACAGTCACATCTGTTTCAAAAACGGTTACTGGAAAGGCAGAAGCTAATTCCACTATCACCTTGTCAGTAAATAAGAAAACAATTGGTACGGGAAAAGCAGACAAAGCAGGAAAATTTAAAATTAGCATAAAGCAGCAAAAAGCGAATACAAAAATTTATGCGTCCGCAAAAGATTCTGCTAAAAATACAAGCAAATCCAGCTATACGAAAGTTTTAGATAAAACGGCTCCTTCTGCTCCAGCTTTATATAAAGTGACAAGCAAAACAAAAACGGTTACTGGAAAATCCGAAGCATATTCTGCCATCACCTTGAAAGTAAATAATAAAACGATTGGTACAGGCAAGACCGATAAAGCAGGAAAATTTAAGATTACGATAAAGCTGCAAAAAGTGAAAACAAAAATTTATGCAACTGCAGCAGACTCGTCCAAAAATATTAGCAAGTCCAGTTCTATTACGGTTGTTAAATAGTAGCTTTAACAACTCAAAAAAACATCCGGCTCAGCAGTCCGGATGTCTTTTATATGTTCACCATGTATTTTTTATAGCAATTTTTCCAATTGCTTTGCCTGATTCTAGATAATCATGTGCTTGTGATATCTCATCAAAGGAAAATACTTTTTCATCTATAAGCGGGCGGAGTTTTCCCTCTTCTACCAACTTTGCTATTTTCGTTAATGCAGATCCCAGATCCTTGCGATGTTCTTTATTTAATATTTTCAACAGCAAAAACTCCACATGCAAAGATAACCCTTTACTATGCATTGGAGATAAATCATGCGTCGATCTTGCTGCAATGGCTAGTACCGATCCATTAAGTGCAGCTGCTTCAAAAGAATGATCTAAGTTTTTTCCGCCGACTGTATCAAATACAACTGGGAATCCTTTTCCACCTGTATACTGTTCCACATACTCCTGAACAGATTGTTCCTTATAATTTATCACAGCATCTGCTCCTAATTCTTTCGCCAACTCCATTTTCTGTTGTGTGGAAGCAGTTGTATAAACTTTTGCTCCTGCCCATTTTGCAAGCTGGATCGCCATATGTCCAACACCGCCAGCTGCACCATGAATTAATATTTTTTGTCCAGCAGTTAAGTTTCCTTTTTCGAATAATGCTCCCCAGGCAGTTAACGCTACTAATGGAATTACAGCAGCTTCTTCCATAGATATGTTTTTCGGTTTGTGTGCTAGGAATGCGGCATCTGCAAGCATATATTGAGCAAGTGCTCCACCTGTTCCTTTAAAGCCGCCAGCACAACCAAAAACTTCGTCGCCAGCTTTAAAAGCTGTTACACCATCTCCAACTTCCTCCACAATACCAGCTACATCACCATGAATGACAGCAGGAAAATCAGGAGCTGCAGCAGCAACTGCCCCACTTCTTACCTTCGTATCAATCGGATTTACACTTGTTGCAGTTACTTTAATTAACACATGTCCAGAAATAACAACAGGCCTTTCTATTTCCGCTAATTGAAATACAGATGGATCTCCAAATTTTTCAATGATTTGTGCTTTCATCTTGCACCACTCCTCTCTCTTTTATTGTACAGATAAATTCCATATGATAACACTGATATTATGAACAATCTAGCAAACAACATTTTTTTATTTCTGCTGCTCAAAATTTTTTTGCTATTTGTTGGTTTCTCAACTGCTTATATTGGATATAAATTAGTATTGTTATATTTTGAATCACTTTATAACTTCCTGAAAGTTCTTTTATTATTTTTAAAAGCAGCTTTCTATCAATGGTCATAGGAGGAATCAATATGGGAGAGTTAACAAGCAATATAGCTGTTATAACAGGTGCAGCATCAGGCATTGGGAAAGCATCTGCCCTCGCATTAGCATCGAAAGGAGCAAAAGTTGCTCTTTTCGATATAGATGCCAAAGAATTAAAGAATGTACAAGCGGAAATAGAAAACAGCGGCGGAGAAGCAATCGCCTTCGAAACCGATGTTTCAGATCCTGAATCGATTAAATACGCTATAGAGCAAACCGTTCAAAAATGGGAGCAAATCGATATTGCATTTGTAAATGCCGGGATAAATGGGCGTGTGGCTCCAATTGAAACATTATCTCCATTAGATTGGAATACTACAATTGAAACGAATTTAAGAAGTACTTTTTTAACCGTGCATTACTGTGTTCCTTTTATGAAGAAAAATGGCGGCAGCATCGTTATAACAAGCAGCATTAATGGAAATAGAACCTTTTCCAACATAGGGATGTCCGCTTACAGTACTTCAAAAGCTGGTCAAGTTGCTTTTGGAAAAATGGCAGCATTGGAACTTGCTAAATATAAAATTCGAGTCAATATGATTTGTCCAGGAAGCATTTCTACAAATATTGATGAAAACACATTTCCAGATGAGGACAAATTAAAAGACGTGCGAATACCCGTTGAGTATCCTAAAGGCAACCAGCCACTTGAAAATAAACCAGGAGAACCTGAACAAGTTGCCGATCTTGTTTGCTTTCTAAGTTCAAAAGCTTCCAGCCATATTACTGGAACCAAAATTTATATTGATGGTGCGGAATCGCTTTTATAAGAATATAGATGAACATTTACTCGTATAACAAAAAAGAATGGCTAAATGACTGCCATTCTTTTTTTATGAAAATAATCTATATGTTACAATACATTCAATGGAACTTTCCATGCTATTATCTTTTAAAAAGGAGATTATTGGATTGAATAACATAATTAACGTATTAAAAAATCACCGTTCTTATCGCAAGTATACGAATAAACCAGTACCGGAGCATCTAATGGAAGAAATTATCACAACAGCTCAAGCAGCTCCTTCCTGGATCAATGGACAACAAGTATCCATTATTGCGGTTGTAGATTCAAAAAGAAAACAACGCCTTGCGGAATTATGCGGCAATCAAAAACATATTAATGAAGCACCCGTTTTCCTTGTATTTTGTGCGGATTTTTATCGAACAAAACTTGCAAGCGATCTAGAAAATAAAGAATTAATAGCAGCTGATGATGTGGATGTGATATTAGTAGGAGCGACTGATGTAGGTCTTGCGATGGCAAACGCAATTGCTGCAGCAGAATCATTACAATTAGGGACTGTGCCAATTGGCGGAATTAGAAGAAATTCGATGGATGTAATTGAACTTCTAGAATTACCTGAGTATGTTATCCCGATATCTGGACTTTGCCTTGGATACCCTGGAGAAGACCCAGGACTGAAACCCCGATTGCCAAAAGAGAGTATTTTACACAAAGAAACCTATAACAAAGATCAGCTTCCTTACTTACAAGGATATAATCAAACATTTAAAAAATATTTAGTTGACCGAGGAGATAAAGAAGCGAATTGGACGGAGCGCATTGCATCATTTTATAACCAATCCTATTATCCAAGCAATGCTGAAATGCTGAAAAAACAAGGCTTTAAGGCAACAGATTTACATAAGAAATAACTGCAAAGAAACTGCACAACACAAATTTGGGCAGTTTCTTTAAATCATTTGTTTCTAATAAAGTGAAGCTTTCCATAGGATGTGGATCACACAAACGTTGCCACAGGAAGTGGCGACCTTAGTTTGTGTACCTCTATCGGACCTTTACGGGCAGTTATCCCCCACCTAGCTTCTTCGATTCCTCAGCACCTTGAGGTAAGGGTCTTACTGCCCGTTAAGAGTGTAATAAAAAATGGATGGATTGTCCAGGTTTGATATAGTCTAGCAAATGAAGATCTTCTTTCACAACTCTACCGATTACATTCACTCGCTCATCCAAGGGAAGATCGGTTTTTGTAATCTGGATTTCACCTTGATAACGGCCATATAATACATTATCCATTGTAATGCTTCCTTTAGGTCTTGGAGCAAGATGCAGAGGATCAATCGTTGCCTTGCTCCTTGTATTCATTAGACGAATTACATCTCTCGCTGCATCTGGTCTTGTTTTATACATCTTTTCTTTTAGATAACTGCATTCTATGCGAATGGGCATAATAGCCTCTTTTTCATATTGTATTAATTGTTCTAACACGTTCTCTCCAGCTTCTGGATCCCCAATATATATATGCTTTACACCATTATGCAGCAATTCAACTGCTGCATGAAAGGGATCCCATTTCCGATGCTTTTCTAATGTTGGCAGTCCATTAAATAACGGACCGCGTTTTTGTCCTTTTCCCGGGACAAATGCACAAACAGGGATAGCATATTTGTTATAAAGCTTATTCTGCTCTATAAAGAAGGTTTCATCTAAACCTGTTTCAACTCGAGGATAAAAATTATGCCAGGCAATTAATTGATTGTTGTCCAGTCCTCTATCCAAAAGAGCTTTTAACTGGTTTTCGAATAAAATGCTGGCATTCAGCGCTATTTTAAAATGCTTGGATAACTCCACAACGGTTTCTTTTTCAAAAAAATCATCCAGTCTAATGCCGACTACTCCCAATGATTGCAAATCATATAAAGAGCTTAACCCTAAATGCCGGGGTGTATGATCTGATACATCTGCATAAACATCTATTCCATTATTTTTTGCGATTTGCAGCAACTGTTTTGCCCGATTAACAAGATCCCCTGATTCTTCTGGTATATGCAAAGAAGTAAACGCATTTTCCACTCCTTTTTTCCCTGCATCTCTTATCCTTTCTTCTGCTGAAGGATCATTTAAATAAAAGGAAATCCCAATCAATCAAATTCACCTGCCATCTCATCTTTAAAGCCGAATAAATACGTAAAGATAAATCCTGCTATATAAGCAATAAGAACACCCATTAAGTATAAAAATACTCCTTTATGGATCAAAAACGACAACGGCAAACCGGAAACTCCCACCGCAACGGTTGCAATATGGAAATGAGCCTGAAATGCTCCACCTATTCCAGCACCCAAGCATGCTGTAATAAAGGGACGTCCTAAAGGCAATGTCACCCCGAAGATCAAAGGCTCTCCAATTCCTAAAATTCCTGATGGCAGTGCTCCTCCGATTGCTCTTTTTAAGCGTTTCTTTTTCGTTTTCATAAAAATAGCAAATGCTGCTCCAACCTGACCGGCGCCGCCCATTGCTAAAATTGGTAGAAGAGGGTCATCTCCAATGGAATTAATTAGTTCTAAATGAATTGGTGTTAAGCCTTGATGTAAACCTGTTACAACAAGTGGAAGGAATGCCGCTCCAAGCACAAACCCAGCTACTACACCGCCATAGTCCAAAACAGCAAGCAGCCCCTTTGTAATTCCATCTGAAATCAAGCCGCCCACTGGCATAAATACAAAATATGTGACAATGCCTGTGATTAATAAAGCAACGGTTGGTGTTACTATAATATCGATTGCTGCTGGTACATATTGACGAACCTTTTTTTCCACAAGTGCGATAAAAATTGCGGCTAATAGTATGCCGACTAATCCTCCTCTGCCTGGCAGCAGAGCATTGCCAAACAAAGTAATTCCTGCAACTGCCGGGTTAATTATTAGAATGCCGGCAAGTCCTCCAAGAGCAGGCGACCCTCCAAATTCTTTGGCCGCATTTATCCCTACTAAAACTCCTAAATAGGCAAATAGCCCACCGCCAATGACAGATAAAATAATGGCAATTTGCGAGTCTGCTGCCATCCAGCCGGCTTGTATCAATCCTTTTGTAATACCTGTGATTAATCCTGAAGCTACTAATGCTGGAATCAGAGGAATGAATATACTCGAAATTTTCCGCAGAAACAGCTTGAATGGTGTAGCATTTTTTTTGTTTAGCTCTGTTTTTTTTCTTTTTGCTTTTTCCTTTAAATCAACACCGTCTGAATTTGAATCAATTAACAAGCCAAATTCTTCTGCAACTTTTGTTACTTTTCCAGGACCTAGTATTATTTGCAGCGTTTCCTCCTCTACAAACCCCAATACACCATCCATTTTTTTAATAGCATCTTTATTAACCAGCTCCTCATTGTTCGGAGTAACTCTTAATCTAGTCATACAGCTTGTAAAAGAATGAATATTATCTGAACCGCCTAATTCCTCTAATAGTTTTTCTGCCAATAGTTTATTTACTGAAGCCATTAACCATTCCCCCATTTGTATATTCTATTTATTGCTAGCTCACGGTCATTTACTACTTCTAAACCTTGCGATTCGACAATAATCTTTATAATTTAGAATTTTCCGATATTTTATCATAAAAAGAAAACAGCCTAGCTGCTACCTTCTATTTATCTTCTTTTTTCAAAAATTGAATGGCCTCTCTTGTTCTATCAATATAATGGATTGATTCTTCATATTGAGCTGTTGCTATGTTGAGAAATAATATATCCAGCATGTGGAGTTGAGCTAATCTGGAAGAAGTTGCTGCGCTCCTAAATGTTGCTTCTGCTGAATAAGAGGTGAACAGCTTAATATCACCTAATGAGGCGACAGTGGACTGTCCATATTTTGTCAGGCTTATCGTCTTTATTCCGGATTTTTTTGCTAGTGACATTATTTTTATGACCTCACTTGTTTCCCCTGAATAGGATATGCCAAAAACAATATCCGTTTCTTTTGCATTCGCTATTAATGTTGCTAGAAGATGACTATCTAGAAAAGCTGATGCATTTTTATTAATGCGAAGAAATTTCTGGGAAGCATCTAATGCTATAATATGGGAAGCGCCAATTCCAAAGAAATGAATGGTTTCTGCTTTAATTAAAGCTTGAATTGCCTGTGTTAATTCTTCATAATTGATGATTTCTTCCGTATCCTTTAAACTCTGTATACTGTTATTGGTTGTTTTCTGTACAATCGAGTAAATAGATTCCCCTTGATCTATATCACGGTATCCGGGTTCTTCTGCCTTTGCTAGATCACCAGCTATTCGAACCTTTAAATCCTGAAACCCATTTAACCCCAACGACTTACAAAGTCTTACAACCGCAGCTCCACTTGTATTAGCTAATGTTCCTAACTCGTTTACAGTGCTTTTCACCATTTGATGTGGATTTCCCAGTATATATTCAGCAATTTTCCGCTCGGATGCAGGAAGTTCACTAATAACTTTTTTTATCATTTTTAAGCCGCCTGCTGCCATGCTCCCTACCACCTATGCATTATTTTGGAAGAATTGCCTTCCGTACATATCCATTTGCTGTTTCTAATCTTTTTACTGCTTCCTCTTTTGTTATATTATCTTCCATCATTAGGATAGCCAGCTTCACTTGATTATCAGCCGCTTCCAACTTTTCCTTAGCTAATTCATAGGTAGTTTTTGTTACTTTCATAATGATGCCTATCCCGCGTTCCTTTAGTTTATGATTGCTGACATGCACATCTACCATTAAGTTTTCATATGCTTTTCCTAATAGAATCATAGAGGAAGTGGATATCATATTTAATACCATTTTATGAGCAGTTGCAGCTTTTAATCTTGTTGAACCAGTAAGTACTTCAGGTCCTACAACTACTTCAATACTTTGATCTGCTTCTTTGCTTACTAGACTATTTTTATTGCACGTAAGCGAAACTGTTTTAGCTCCTATGCTTCTTGCGTATTTTAAAGCACCGATAACATATGGGGTTCGCCCGCTTGCTGCAATGCCAATTACCGTATCATTGGCTGTAAGCTGGATTTCCTTCAGATCCTTTTCTCCCAATTCCGGATTATCCTCTGCTCCTTCTACAGCTTTAACAAATGCATGTTGTCCTCCTGCCATGATTCCTTGTACCATGTCTGGATTGGTGCTGAATGTTGGCGGACATTCCACCGCATCCAAGACTCCAAGACGGCCGCTGGTTCCTGCTCCTACATAAATAAGACGGCCTCCTTTACGAAAGGAATTGACAGTAAACTTTACTGCATTCTCCACATCGCCTAAAACCTGTTGAACCGCAAGAGCTATTTTTTGATCTTCTTGATTCATAATTGACAAAATTTCCATTGGTTCTGCAACATCAATCTTCATACTACCTTCATTTCGCGACTCTGTCGTTAAACCAGAAAGTTCTTGCTCCATGTTCAATCCCTCCTGTTGGCTGTTTTTCTTGTACAAGCTTTTGAGAATTGCTCCATTACAAAGTGTGTTAACATTTTAAAAAATTAGATTATTTAAATAAAGTATAAATATTCTAAAATTAATTTTCAATAATTTTATTTATTCTTTAAAATTAATTTTCATAAATGGTAGAATCCTAGCGTTTAAGCAAAAACTTGACGGACTTATTTCTTGGGCGCTGGAGCTAGTCACTTGTCTAACTTCAGATATAAACTTTGGTTTTACAAACAAAAAAACACCTTCTTTAATAGAAAGTGTTTTTCCTTATTTGCTTTATATAACTTCTGGTAAAGTAAAGTAATTTTTTAATTTGCTGTTCACATGATTATTCCAGCCATCCAGCGGGACCCCTAAATCATTTAATAATTTATAAGCATGGACCCATGCACTCATTTCAGCATTCACTCTATACGACCAATCATTCAGCCATTTGTCATAATCCAATTCTTCATTTACGTAATCTATGACATGACCGATTTCATGGGCAAGAGCATATGTATTTTCCAAAGTGATTAAATAAGGAATGGTAATAATCATACTTGCATTAAAGCTTATTTTTTTGGAAGAATCATAAATTACTTTACAGCCAAGCTCCTCTGCTTTTGCAACCACTTCTAAAAATTTATCAATTGAAATCACTATTCTCATTCTCCCTTATTTGTTTTTTTCTATATAAAATAATAGCTCTATTATTATTTGTTTTCGCAATCCATTTTCAAATTATTCATAACACTTCCCTTTATCTATTGCCAAAGTTTTCCTCTTGTTTTTTTCTATATTTATGTTTATTTAAATCCATATCGGCTATATAACCAATGTACAACTTATTACTAAAAATCTTTTAAGGAGTGATCAACATGGCAGACAAAATGAGTAGAGAAGAAGCAGGAAAAATAGGCGGAAAAGCTACATCAAAAAATCACGACAAGGATTTTTATCGAGAAATTGGACAAAAAGGTGGAGAAGCTACTTCTAAAAACCACGATAAAGAATTTTACCAAGAAATTGGTGAAAAAGGTGGAGAAGCTACTTCTAAGAATCATGACAAAGAATTTTATCAAGATATTGGTGAAAAAGGCGGGGAAGCTACCTCCAAAAGTCATGACAAAGAATTTTACCAAGAAATTGGTGAAAAAGGCGGAGAAGCTACCTCCAAAAATCATGATAAAGAATTTTATCAAGATATCGGCCGCAAAGGCGGAAATTCCCGCGATAACAACTAATTGATTTAAATATGAAAAATGAACATTAGATAAAACCCGAAAACCCAGTACATATTTATGTATTGGGTTTTTCATTTCGTTAATTATATTATATATTATTTTATCCGAAGAAAAAATACAACCTGTTTTCTTTTTTCTCCCCATCACTTTTCTTCCATTAAGAAAACTGCTCCTGGTACCATTTTGCAGCAGCTTCTACTTCTGTTCTTGTTAGCTGATGTCCATAATGTTCCCAAAGCAACTCCACATTTGCACCTGCAATTGTTAATAGCTCTTGTAGCTCTTCTGATTCTTTCATTGGGCATATAGGATCATTTTTTCCTGCTGCAATAAAAACTGGTATTCCTTTTAAATTCGGAAGATCCAACCCACGTCTAGGTACCATTGGATGATGCAGAATAGCTCCTTTTAATCCACCTGCAAAATGAAATAAAATGCTTGCTGCAATATTGGCACCATTGGAATAACCGATTGCTACCACATTTTTTCGATCAAAGTCATATTTTTCAGCACTTTCATTCAAAAATTCATTCAACTCGTTTGTTCTAAAAATTAAGTCTTCTTCATCGAACACTCCTTCAGCCAATCGTCGGAAAAATCTGGGCATTCCATTCTCTAAAATATTTCCGCGGACACTTAATACATTGGCTTCGCGATCCACTATTTCTGCAAGCGGCAGTAGGTCATGTTCGGTGCCGCCTGTACCGTGAAGTAATAAAAGAGTTGGTTTATTTGAATTTGTTCCTTTTTTAAATAGATGCTTCATTTGTATACTCCTTTTCTTCTTTTAGTCAGGCCTTTTTATCGTAAATGTCTCTCCAAGCCTACTATAATCATTTCCAGCCATTCTGCTGACAGGCTTTAAAAGCTGTGCATTAATTTTCCCATCTTGATAAAGTGCTTCGGAAATATGAAAATAAACGGCACGGCCTAAGATTAAATCACAAGCAGGATAACCTTGATCATTTTTCATTGTAATGATTTTTTCCACCTTGCATTCTATCCTTATTTTTGCTTCTTTAATTCCTGGTACGGATACTTTCGAACTTTCAACTGGCTGCAGTTTTGCATCATCTATTTCACTTTTATCAGATGGTAAATTTGCTGCTGTTTCGTTAATTTTTATGATATTTTCTTCATCACATATATGAATGACAAACTCACCTTGAGCTTGTATATTACGTGCCGTATCTTTTTGGACACCTTCCTTTCTTTGTACAGCGATAGAAAGAATAGGAGGATTAGAAGATACAATATTAAAAAAACTAAAAGGAGCTCCATTTAGAATGTTTTCTTTTGTTAAGGATGTTACAAAAGCAATTGGTCGAGGAATAATGCTTCCTATAAAAAATTTATAAATTTCTTTATCAGACAATGCAGCTGGATCAATAGATTGCATGACAATTTCTCCCCCTTAATTTCCTATAAAACAATTATCTTGAATTCGAGATAATAATACTACTTCTATAAGGAATATGTCAAGATATTAGATTCAGAGTGTAGACAAAGTGTTAATTGCACAAACTGCAGGCTGATCGAAAAGGTTTGTATTTCGAGGCGTGAAGCCCATGACGAGGAGCGGCGGGCAACACGATGTTGGTCAGAACGACGTTGTCACAGGCCGCAGGATGCGAGTCAATTGACGTTGCACAGTTAGTCGATTTTCCTTTAATACGTACTTAGTCGTTCATCCTTACTACCCGTAATGAGCATCCGAGTAAGGTGAACAACGAAGAAATCGAGCGTTTGTCGACAGCCAGAAGACCCATAAAAAAATTCATGGGTCTTTTCTAGGATACCTGCTTATTTAAATACTTTAATACGCTCTTCTAATGCTTTAAACTCTTTTTCACCAGGCTTTGCAGTTGGTTTTCCAAAAGGCATTTGAGCAACCAGCTTCCAAGTTGAAGGAAGGCTCCACTCTGCTGCTACTGCGTCATCAATCAACGGATTGTAATGCTGTAAAGATGCACCAAAACCTACTTCTTCTAACGCAGTCCAAATAACTAATTGGTGCATGGCTGAAGTATGATGGGACCAAATTGGGAAATTATCCGCATAAGATGGGAATGACTTTTGCAGTCCTTCTACTACTTCTTGATCTTCAAAAAATAAAATAGTTCCATAGCCTGCCTTAAAGGAATTTATTTTTTGTTCTGTGGAACTAAAATTTTCTGCTGGGACAATTTTTCTCAAAGCATCTGATGTAAGATCCCATGCTTTATCATGCTGTTCGCCAAGCAATACAACAACACGAGCACTTTGCGAGTTAAATGCGGAAGGAGTATGTAGGACAGCCTCATTAACAATTTCTTGAATTTTTTCATCTGAAACTACTTGCTCTTTGCTGATTCCATAATAGGTGCGGCGATTTTTAATGGCTTCTAAAAGTTTGCTCATTTTCCATTCCTCCACTTTTTCTTTTATTAAATTAATGCATAAATAGCACTTTTACTTACTATTTGTAATTAACTTTAATTTCATAACAATATAATGTCAAGCAATCAATCTTAAAAAATATTTAAATTTTTATGCATATTCTTACCCTTACCCACTATTCTTATTTATAATCATTTGATATAATTTGATTACTCACTCAGTATTAGTAATTAATGGGTTTTCTTCCACTTGCAAACTAATAATTTAATAGTAATTACCTATTACATTTGACTCTTTAATCCATTAAAATAACTATATCTATGATTTATTATAAAAATTTCTTCATATAAATAGTTACTAGTGTTTTAAAGAGAGAGGGTTTAAATGTGGACATTATTAATCCAGGTGAGTTTATAGAGACTGTTCATATTAAAGGGGTACAAATTTCTTTAATAACCGCCGGAGACGGTACGGAAGTTATTTACCATAAAATGCAGCCCGGTTCTCGGTGGGCTATGGGTCCTGTTGTAGGTTGGACAGGATTAGAATATATATTTATCCTTTCAGGAAAGCTTGTTTTACATAGTGATGTTAATGAAAAAACTGATACAGATATACAGATATTAAAACAAGGACAAGCAGTATACGGATCACCTGTTAAAACCCATAGTATTTTTCATGCAGAGGAAGAATCTGAATTCATATATGTTTCAAGTCAACCCGTTTTTTATCAATTTAGCCAAGTTTCAAAAGAATTAATGGAGCTTGCCATTTCGATTGAAGAAAAAGATGGTTATACTGTTGACCATTGTGAACGTATTAAAAATTATTCTATGCTGGTAGGTGAAGCCTTAGATCTGACTTCCCATCAATTAATTAACTTGAATTATGCTTCCTTTTATCATGATATAGGTAAAATTAAAGTTCCTTTGCATATCCTTCAAAAACCAGGAAAGTTATCGGCTGAGGAATGGAAAATAATGCAGCAGCATACCACATATGGTAAAGAGGTGTTATCAAGCACTAATAATCCTGCCTTAATAGAGATAGGAAAAATCGTGGAACAGCATCATGAAAGATATGATGGAAAAGGCTACCCTAAAGGGTTAAAAGAAGATGAAATCTCTATAGAAGCTTCTATTATTTCTGTTGTGGATTCCTTTGATGCGATGACAACTGATCGAGTATATAAAAAAGGAAAATCGAAAGAAGAGGCTTTTAAAGAAATTAAAATAAATCGAGGGACTATGTATCACCCATTAATTGTGGATACATTTTTATCCTTAAAAGAAAAAATATTAAACTATTAGTACCATAAGGGAGAGAAATGATTTGAAAAAATTAGTTTGGGCTTTTCTAACAGCTTTATTAGTGGTAGCTTTTCAAGTTAAACCTGCAGAAGCAGCATATTTATCAGAATATGATAAATATGTAGAAGTATCTTATGATGAAGCACGTCAAATTGCAGACCTTTTAGGATTAAAGGGTGTTCCACTTGGGGAGCAAACTGCTACACTTTCTTTTAATACACAAGAAAAATTAATTGCAAAAATCGAAAATATAATCGGTCAAGAAATAGACCATTACTATATTTGGTTAACAGTTAATGGTGTACCTGTATTGGGCATTGATCCACCAATTCCAATGGTATAATTCCCCCCCCAATATTAAATATTGGGGGGTTTTTATGCATATAAACAGAACAAAAGCGCAAGCGCCTTGATCATCGCCGTACAAACTGGCCGATTAACTACGCCACTTCCTGTGGCAACATCGGCACTTGTACATCCTTATACTTCGGAAAGGCTTCGACTGAGATAAAGGAAACACGATGAGCGATAGCGAATCGATGTTGACTTATCGTAGGGAGATGACCTGAAGTTTGATAGGCGATAGGCGCTGGAGCTGGACGCGGACCAAACTGCTAAGTTATCCACAACTCTATCTCGTTTATAATTTCCTAGACAACAAAAAAACAGCCCAATATTGGGCTGCTACTCTAATTCAAACCATATGGTATATTATTTTTATCCAGCCAAAGAAAGATATCCATAGAGGGACACTAATAATAACTCCCCACTTCAATCCTTTTAAAAAGTTAGTTTGTTCTTCCATTATATCCACTCCTTATTAGTAAGTAGATCAGCTAATGAATCCTATATACTCATTATAACCGAAAACGCTTACATTATGACAGTATTTATCATTATGATTATCATTTTTTTTATTTCTTAAACATTTCCTTTAAAATCCATAAAGAGTTATCTTCCCTTAATGACAATATAACAAATGATTATGACTAATTTATGAAGGATTTTTTTGGATTTTTATTGACTGTTTAAGAATAAAGGCTTTTCATAAATTTTTTTATTCTATTAATGATTTGTTCATTAATTTTTCATAATTATCCTTTACTATATAAACATGTTAAGAGTTTCCCCTCTTAAATATATATTTTCTTTCGGTTGTCCTTATAAAAGGACAGCCTCTTTTTTATTCTTTTCGCTTAATAATAAAAGGCTGTTTTTCTAAAAGTTTGTTGCTTTTTAATAAGTTGAAAAACCTTTTAGAATTACGGAGCAGCATAAATCCACGTAGACTCTCAGCATGGATTAGCGAGACAGGCGAGAAGAAAGCAGAAGTGAAACGGCGAAGCGGATCGGCGCTCGCCCCGCGGCAAGCGAAGTGTATTCAGGCTGTGTGTTAAATAACAACAATCTATTCGAAAAGAGCCTAATAAAAAAGATGATAAAAAAGATTACTATCATCTTTTTTATCATTCAAGTTATACTTCAACCCGTATATATGAAAATGAATCGAAATGGAATAGTCCTTCGTCTGTTAATTTTAATGTAGGAATAACTGTTAAGGATAAAAAGGATAAAGTTAAAAAAGGATTAAAAGAATGATTTCCTCCAAGCTGCTTTACTTCTTGATTTAAAAGTTTTGTTTGATTATATAATGTTTGATAGCTTTGATCTGAGATCAATCCTGCAATGGGAAGCGGAATGCTTGCAATGGGTTTTCCATCTGCAATAACTGCAATTCCACCTTTCATTTCCTTCAGGTTAGTAATAGCTGCTAAGATATCTTCATCATTTGTGCCAACAGCAACAATATTATGGGAATCATGTGAGATGGTTGTTGCAATAGCTCCCTTTTTTAAGCCGAAACCCTTTACAATCGCTTTGCCGATATTACCGGTTTTATGATGTCTTTCTACTACTACTAGCTTTAATTGATCTTTTTCAATGGATGGAACAAATTCCCCACTTTTTATCGTTACGTTCTCTTTTAAATGGTTCGTCACAATGCTGTTTGGTATAATTCCAATGATATGGCAATAATCGGTGGAAAGCGGCATTGTTAATTGTTCTAATAATAGTTCTTCAGCATTTATTTCCGGCAGTTGTTCATCTAAATATGCATGTTGAATAAAATGTTCTTCCTTTAATACTCCGTCCTCTACTATGCATTTGCCATCTTTAAATACCTTGTTAATCGAGAATTGCTCCAAATCATCCACCAGCAGGAAGTTTGCTTTATAACCAGGTGAAACAGCGCCAATGTCCTCTTGTTTAAAACATTCAGCTGTATTGATCGTCGCCATTTGAATAGCTGTTATCGGGTCTAGCCCCTGACTTACAGCTAAACGAATACAGTGGTCTACACTTCCTTCTTCCACCAAATCATCTATTAGCTTATCATCTGTAACAAATAAACATCTTCTGGAATTTTTCTCTGTTACAACAGGAAGTAATGCTTTTAAATCCTTTGCCACAGTACCTTCTCTTATCATTAAATAAAAACCTAAATCCAAACGATCTTTTGCCTCTTGCGCCGTTGTCGCTTCATGATCATTTCGTATTCCGGCAGCAGTATATACATTTAGTTTTTCCCTATCTATTCCGGCAGCATGACCATCCATTAATGCTTGATTTTGTCTTGTTAACAATAACTTAGCCATCATATTAGGGTTTGTTTGATAGACAGAGGGAAAATCCATCACCTCTGCTAATCCAAGTACCCTATCATGAGTAAAAAAAGGTGCTAAATCATCAGCATGCAATGTTGCTCCATTATTGTCGAAAGGAACCGCAGGAACACATGAAGGCAGCATGATGCGTATATCTAATGGTAGGCCTTCAGATTTATCCAGCATGTATTGTATTCCATTTGCTCCAGCAACATTTGCTATTTCATGTGGGTCAGTTATTACGGTTGTAACGCCATGAAGCAATAATACTTTCGCAAACTCCTGCGGTGTCAGCATACTGCTTTCAATATGCACATGACCATCTACTAATCCTGGAACAATATATTTACCGGCAGCATCTATAGTATTTTTACCCTCATATGCTCCTACCCCGGCAATAGAATCATCTGCTATAGCAATATCGCCTTCCATTATTTCACCAGTGAAAACATTTACAATTTTTGCGTTTTGTATAACTAAATCTGCTTTTTCTTTTTTTGCAGCTACACGAATTCTTTTTGTATACTTATTTATTTCCATACAATATCCCCTTTCAATACGTAAATGGACCGGTGAAAACATCAATTGATAAAGTAAACTTCCATCAGTGGGGGTTTTTCTTCATCCCCCACTGATGGTTAGTTGCACTTATCGGACCTTTACGGGCGAGTTTCTACACCTTGCTTCCTCGATTTCTCGGCATCCCCGAGGTGGGGGTCTTACTGCCCGTTAAGAGTGGGATAAAAATAGAACATAATTATTTTATTTAACCATGTTTTTGAAGAAATTAGATTGAGGTTTTTCTAAGTAGAAAAGTTAGAAGTACTTTTGCTGAATAGTTTTGGGTTAATGCTGGCACAGAATAGAATAGTTCTTTAAGCAAAAAATAAAAATAAAACTTCAAGTTTATGTGACATTTAGAATATTTTTACTATTGTATTATAAGTTTTGATAACTTTCAATTGATTTTTATGTAAACTATACAAAAACAAAAGTGCAAACTGTAATTATTTTTTTCTATTAATATCCTTTACAATCAAAAAATATGCTATTATTATTTCGTATTGTTCATAATAACTTAAATTAATTTACAAGATGTACATTGTATCACTGAAAGGAGAAAATAATGATATATAAAGAACTCATTATTGGAATGATGCGATCAGGAATTTTTGGTTTTGGAGGGGGTCCTTCTGTTATTCCACTTATTCGTCACGAAGCCGTTAATCGATTTAAATGGATTAATAATGATGAATTTGGAGAAGTTTTAGCAATTGCCAATACACTTCCAGGTCCTATTGCTACTAAAATGGCAGCATATTTAGGATATCGTGTAAAAGGAACACTTGGCGCTATTGTAAGTGTGCTGGCACATATTCTTCCAACTTGTTTAGCGATGGTGCTATTAATCACGTTTGTAAATGTATTAAGCAACTCCCCTATTGTGACAGGCATGATCTCTGCTGTATTGCCAGTAATTGCTGTTATGTTGGGAATAATGGCGTATGAATTTGGTGAAAAAGCAGTCAAAGGATTAGGAATTTATATCGGAATCTTGCTTACTGCTGTTTGCTTATTTCTTATCCAAAAAATTTCTATTCATCCAGCCATTGTTATTTTGTTATTTTTAGTATATGGAGCATTTCACTTCAAGATTAAAGAAAAGCTGCTTCATAAGAAAGAAAGAGGTGCGTAACGAATGATTTTAATCAGCCTTTTTTTAAGTTTTCTTTTGGCAAATCTACTTGGCTACGGCGGAGGACCTGCCTCTATCCCATTAATGTATGAAGAAATTGTAAATCGATATAACTGGCTTTCCAATGCTGAATTTTCAAATATGTTGGCACTAGGAAATGCTTTGCCAGGTCCTATTGCAACAAAAATTGCCGCATATGTCGGTTTTGGAATGGGCGGCTGGCCTGGTTTTCTAATTGCTTTAATTGCAACTGTTTTACCTTCTGCACTTGCTCTTATTTTCTTAATCAATGTAATGAGCAAGCATAGAGATTCAGCCATTGTTAAAGGAATGACCATCATGGTCCAGCCAGTTATTACTGCTTTAATGGTCATGCTTACATTCGAAATGTTTCAGGATTCATATCATTCATTAGGTATTTATCAATCTGTAATTATTGCAGTTATTGCCTTATTGCTATTCCAAAAATTCAAAGTGCATCCTGCTTTGGTTATCATTCTTGCCTTTATTTATGGAGGCATTGTTGTACCGCATATCCATTAATAGCTTATGTGTCTAAAAGTTGGGCAGCCATCCAGCTTCAAAGATTTTTCGTTTCTTATCTTAAAAAAAAAGAGGAGATTTTTATGTCAAATGACTTTCAAATTCCTAATTTTAAATTGGATAAAATAGATCAAGCCATAATAGGATTGCTTCATGAAAACAGCCGTCTTTCTTATACAGATATCGGCAAACACGTAGAAATTTCACGAGTAGCTGTTCAAATGAGAATTAATACATTAATGGAGCAAGGAATTATTGAAAAGTTTACTACTGTTATCAACCCAACTAAAATCGGCATCACTGTTTCTGCTTTTTTTAATGTAGATGTAGAGCCAAAACATTTGGAGCATGTTGCAGATCTTTTATCCAATGAAACATGTGTCACAAGTCTTTATCATATGACAGGACCAAGCAAACTGCATATGCATGGAATCTTTAAAGATAATCAAGAAATGGAAGAATTTTTAACAGAAAAGTTATATCCAATTAAAGGAATTGTCAGTGTAGACAGTCAGCTTTTAATTAAGCGGTACAAAAGCAGAATGGGAATGAAGCTATAATATTATTTCCATCTTTTTTAAACGATACAAAAAAGAAGTCAGCAGTTTAAGCTAAATAGTTCACTTTCGATGGAGAAAAACATTATTTAATATCAAAAAAGGATGCTAAATCAAATAAATTTTAGCATCCTTTTTTTGTTGTTATATAGCGATTTTACCTATTTTTTCACTTTAAATAACAATAAAATCAGCAAAGGATTTAGCATCCTACTACAAACTTATAGTCATATTTTATTTCGTATGTTAAAACATTTTTAATTGGGAATTATTGCTGTTTCATCCACTTTTTTGTCCGCTCTGCAAATTGTATATTTCTTGCAATAATATAACATACTTCATAGCCAATACTCGCCAATTCGTTTAAGGAAATGAAGGGCAATCCTAAAGAAAATCTCTTCCCGCAAAGAATTCCACATTTCTTATCCTTCATGTGCAAGCAATCCAAACGGTTCATGTATTTCTACTGTTTTTAAGGGTTTAAATACACTTAAATCGAGATTTTTATTCAACTTTTTATTAAACAAATAAATTAATAAGCGTATCATCAATATCAAAACCAAATTTCATTTTTATTCGTCCAATGAATTTGCTGCTAGTTTCTCCATTATCTTTGTTTTCGAATAAAAATTTTCTTTAAAGCTTTTTTCTCTTTTAAACTGTTCTAATTGAATGGCATCGACTGCTTCTTTTCTTCTTCGTTCATAGTTTTTCAAATAAGAGAATTGCTGGTTTTTTGTTATCATTGTTTGAATTACCTCTGCCAGCACCTCTGCATCTTTTAACGAACTATTTAACCCAAATGCTCCAGTAGGACTCATTGTATGTGCTGCATCTCCAAGGAGCACAACATTGTTCTTAACCCAGAAAGGACTGCTTGAGCTTTCTACCTTTAACAATACAAAATCCTTCCATGTGCGAATATGCTTAGCCACTTCTTCCTTTAACTCTGGAAATGCTTTGGCAAGTCCATTAATAAAGAATTGAAAGGAGTTTTTTCTTAAGTGAGGATAACTATCTTCTTTTATATTCCAACCGATTTGAATATACCCTCCATACTGTGTAAACAACGCAATTTGAGAATCGTTTACAAGCGCCATTTTTATCGTTGCTTCCCAGTGAGGCGGTGCTGGAATTTTCGCCCACAATAAATCATATCCATGCCTAATCTTTTTAACTGGAAATTCAGCCTTTTTTCTAATGGTGGAGAATCTGCCATCTGCGGCAACAATGATTTGACTTTCAATGTTTACTCTTTTTCCATCTATCAGGGCCGTCACTCCACGATAATGATCCTTTTCCCCTTTGCTGATATCCAGTACTTTACTATTCATCCTTACACGAAAAGAAGGAAATTGACTTGCCTCTTTTATAAGCAAGTTCAACAGGTGGCTTTGTGGAACATGTATGCCTGTGTGCCCAATGTTTTGAGCAGGATGGATCGTTTTAACCACTTTTCCTTTATGGACGTAGTCAACACGATCCATTAATAATACCCCTTTTTTCTGCAGCATTTCATATATTCCTGCATGTCGTAGTACCTTTTCTCCTTCTTCATTTAAGTGCTCGCCTCGAAACTCTTTGTTCGTGTTTTCATGCCGCTCTAACAAGATGGTTGAAATGTTGGCCTTTCCTAATAGATAAGCTAATAATGCTCCCCCTGGACCTGCACCTACTATACAAACTTCTGCATGAAGTACCGTCATTTTTTCCACTCTTCTCTAATTTACTTTTTATCACACTAACATTAGCAGAACGATGCGGTGCTCTTCGATTCATTTTCTCTACTATATATTTACAAACAATTGTTGTTGATTTGTTCTTAAAATACTCGAGATAAGAGGACAACTTCTCGAAAAGTTTAAGATAAAAAAAGCCTTCCATTATAAATAGTAAAGGAAGGCTTCTTTTTGCTTTTAACCAAGAGGATAAGCAGTGATTCTTAAATCACTTCCAATATTCACAACCTCATCAAAATGCAGCTTAACTGCTTCATCTATTGTCTCCACATCATTGCCTCTAAAAGGTGTATATGAATTTTTTCCGCCAAGAATTTTTGGTGCTACATAGACAATATATTTTTGAATAAGTCCTGCCCGAAGAAAACTTGCATTTAATTCACTTCCGCCTTCTAACAAAATATCAGTAATTCCTTTTTTATACAGCATTTTCAATGCATTTTTGCTGTCTATTTTGCCATTTACAGCGGCTACTGTCATTATTTCTACCCCTTTTGCTTCTAAAGCCTCCACTTTTTCAGGATTTGCCTCTTGTGTTGTCAAGATAATCGTAGAAGCCTCTGAACAATCAACAATATGTGCATCAATAGGTGTTCGAAGATTGGAATCCATAATAATGCGCACCGGGTTTTTGGATGGAGTGTCTAATCGTGTTGTTAGTTTAGGATTATCTGCCAAGACAGTTCCAACACCAACGAGTATAGCATCCACTTCATTCCGCAGATAATGAACTTCCCTTCTTGCTTCTTCCCCTGTAATCCACTGACTATGTCCTGTATATGCAGCAATTTTGCCGTCTAAGGTCATCGCAACTTTTGAAAGGACAAAAGGAGTTTCATAAATCATATTATGAATAAATCGCTCATTTAATTTTTGTGCTTCTTCTTTCAGCAATCCTACTTCTATTTCTATTCCAGCCTCTTTAAGCAGGTTGATTCCTCTTCCTGCTACAGAAGGATTTGGATCTTCTGTTGCAACTACCACTCGCTTAACTCCGGACTCTTTTACCAGCTTTGCACAGGGAGGCGTTTTCCCATAATGAGAGCATGGCTCCAGCGTTACATATAATGTAGCGCCTTTGGCATGCTCCCCTGCCATCTGAAATGCATGAACTTCCGCATGTGGTTCTCCGGCTTTTCTGTGGATGCCCGATCCGACAATAACCTCATCTTTCACAAGGATTGCACCAACAACAGGATTGGGATTTGTTTTGCCTTTTGCTGTCGCTGCAAGATCTAAAGCCATTCTCATAAAATCTTGGTCTAACTTCATCCTTTTTCTCCCTTATATTATGACAATTTTTTCGTTTACCGGAATATGACCTGATTTTTGGACTTTTGTTTTCAAATAGTTTTCATTATATTCGGAGATATCTCCCCATATTGGAACATTTTCCTTTGCCGTAACTCCTAACGCCTGCAAAGCCTCTAGCTTTTTTGGATTATTTGTAATCAATTTCACTTGCTTTTCCCGTAAAAATTGAAGGACTTTAATAGGCTCTTCATAACTGCGAAGATCATCTGGAAAATCAAGTGCATTATTCGCTTCTACTGTATCTAAACCTTCTTGCTGCAATAAGTATGCTAAAGATTTAGAGAATAAACCGATGCCTCTCCCCTCATGGTTGGCAATATAAAATAATGCACCGCTGCCATTTTCCACAATCATTTTCATTGCCTCTCGCAATTGAAAACCGCAATCACAGCGTTTACTTCCAAATATATCTCCCGTATGACAAATACTATGCATACGAATTAATGCATCATCTGCTTCCTTGAAATCTCCATATACAAGCACAGAGGATTGTTGATAATCAGCTAATTTTAAAGCCGGCAGCATCTCAAGCAAATCTTTTTTTGTTTGATTTTTTTCAACAGGAAGCCAAGTATACCATTGAAATGTAATTACCTTGTCATCTAATTGAACTGGCAATCTTACTGGTCCAACAAGACATAGATTATTTGAATCATTTAATTGGATTAGTTCCATTTTATTTTGAAGAAGATTGATTACTTCTTTTTGCATTTTATAATCTCCTTTTCCCTCTGGCATAATATCTATTTTTTATGAAAGCAAGAGGAATCACTCTTTTCATCTCTTATACTTACTATATGTAAGTAAGTATATATTGATTATGAATTAACGTCAAGTAACGAATCTGCAACTAAATTAATTAAATATTTTAGTGCCGATAATAATTATCATAAAGAAATTTTTCGAAATATACAAATAAGTTTTCAAAAATTGGACAAAGTTTTCATTAGTAAATTTAGGAATAAGCGAAATACATAATTCTCCTAGTAAAGGTCATTCTCAATCCAACTAGATTATCTTAAAATACGTTCAGCACATGTTGTTATCCAAGAATTAAGTGACACGTGCAACTTCTGCTTCATTTTTAATTTATTTTTAGGTATTATTAATATTATTCTCTTCCTTGCTAAGAAAAGTGTGAGTATCTAATTATAGCTGTTAAGCAAAATGCGGCGAGCGTTGGCGAGTTAGTGCTTGCTTACAACTTAATAGGAACGAAACTAGGATCCATTTAGCTTCTAACCAGACTTATACTTTCTTATCTTTTAAAACGTAGGAGGCATTTATTTGAAAGAGAAAGAAAAAATGATTATTTACTCAGCCCTTAAACTATTCGCCCAAAAAGGATATTCCTCCACTTCTATACAGGAAATTGCCAACGATTGCGGTATATCAAAAGGGGCATTTTATTTATATTTTAAATCAAAGGATTCCTTATTATTTGCTATATTGCATTATTATTACGATGAAATAATCTCCATGTTTGAATCTATTAGCCAAAAAGACATATCAGATAGAGATAAATTTGTGCAGCAGACAACCTATTTATTTGATAACGCTTTAAAACATAAGGATTTTATTATCATGCAAGCAAGAGAACAGGCTATTCCATTAAATGAATCAATCCGTGCACTTATGCTGCAAATGCAATCCGATTTACATCAATATTCCTTGAGATGCTTATACTCTATTTACGGAGAGAAGTACAAAGATTTTGTATTTGATTTATTAATCATGTATGAAGGTTTTACTCATTCTTTTTTAAAACTGTTAATTTTAGATAAAAATGAGATAGATACTAAAAATGTTGCTGAATATTTATTAAGAAGAATGGATTCTATCGTAAAAGAAATCAACCAAGAAGTGCCGCTGTTAACTGAAAATTATCTACAAAGACTTCTTATTAAACCAAAAATTAATTTTATGGTCAAAGATACGAAAATAATTCTTGAGATACTAGAACAAATAAGAGTAGTAATTGAAGATTATCCGAATAAAGAGGAATTAGAAGTGACGTTAGAAGTGTTACAAGCAGAAATAAACAAAGATCATCCACGTATTCCGATTATTCAAGGAATGCTCTCTAATTTGAGTGAGTATGACCAATTAAAAAAATACCAAAAAGAAATTGCTTCCTTTTATCAACTATCTCAATTTTAATTTTATCCCACTCTTAACGGGCAGTAAGACCCCCAACCTCGGGGATGCCGAGAAATCGAGGAATCTAGGTGTTGAAACTCGCCCGTAAAGGTCCGATAAGTGCAACTAACCATCAGTGGGGATGAGGAAAAACCTCCACTGATGGAAGTTTACTTTATATCCTTTTCTAGAAGCAAGCATATAAAAAGTTCCAACTTTTTATAGAGGTCACTAAAAAAGAGGGTGCTATGAAATATAGATAGTGACAATCCAAGCACTCAGAGGTTTTTGTTCGGTTTTCCGAGACTAACCACACGCTTTCCGCGGGGCGAGTGCCAAGTTTCCTCGCAGCGACGCTCCTGTGGGGGGCTAGCCAGTATCTCTAATCTAATCAGGAGTCGTGCGGACTCCTCTCCTAATCAACATAATGGTCGTTTTCAAACTCCCTATACCATTTTTATCCTACTAAATATAAGGGCATTACCTATAATTTACCTAATAAAACACTTTTTCAGCGTCCTCCTCTTTATATGCTCTTTTTTGCGAATAAGTTAGTTAATATAGAATGCCTTGGAGCAATGTATTAAGAAAACATTTCAGCAGTCTGAAAGCTATGTACTTTGTCCATACTTTAAATAGCATAAACAAAATGACTATAAAGAGGTGAATCTATTGCATAATGATGTTATTACCGCCTTTTTGCGCTTGCCAATGACACTAAGAATCCTATTTATTTCCATTTTTATTATTGCTACCTTTGGTATTACAATTACGTTTATCGAACCAAATAAATTTCCGTCTTTCTTTGATGGAATTTGGTGGGCTATAATCACAACATCTACAGTCGGATATGGTGATTATGTTCCAGATACCTTCTTGGGGAAATTAACTGCAATATTACTTATTTTTATAGGTGTTGGCTTTATTTCCACCTATTTTGTAGCATTGGCTACTACAGCAGTTTCGAAACAAAATGCTTTTTTAGAAGGCAAATCTACATATAAAGGAGACAATCATATAGTAATAATTGGTTGGAATGAGCGCTCAAAAGCACTTATCAAATCTCTAATACTTGAACACTCAAAAGCCAGCATCACCTTAATTGATGCTTCTTTGGAAAAAAACCCTATGCCAGATTCCATTCATTTTATTCATGGAAATCCAAATCTAGACGAAACCTTGATAATGGCAAATATTGCTGGCGCCGATAAGGTAATGATTACTTCGGATCAAGGCAAAGATGAGCTGCATGCAGATATGAACTCCATCTTAACGCTTTTAGCCGTAAAAGGATTGAATCCAACGGTATCCTGCATTGTGGAAATACTAAAAACAGAGCAAGTATCCAATGCTAAAAGAGCTGGAGCAGATCAGATTATGGAAACAAATAGTTTAACAAGTTTTGTTATGCACAGCAGCTTGAGTTCGCAAGATACTATGATTACCTTTCTCGATTTGCTCAATCAATTTAAAGAAAAGAAGCTCGAAATTGTTCCTTTGCAAGATAGAGAATTTCAAAAAAATATAGACTATATCACATTAAGCAGCCATTTACTAAAAGAAGGAAAGCTTCTGCTCGGAGTAAAAAGAGAAGGACACACATTTTTTAATCCAACTGCTGCTTTTCCAATAAAAGCTGGGGATAAAGTTATTGTTATTACGTAAAAAAGTTCTGGAAATCTTAAGATTAATTGATTTCCAGAACTTTTTTCTATTGGTTTCATTCATTTTATTGAAGATATTTTTCACATTCATCTGCACACTGTCTACAAATATCTGCACAGTATTGACAATGCTTATGGTCATGCTTGCTGCATTCCTCTGCACAAGCCTTGCAAACAGATAAACATAGTTTTGTCAAATCCAATATATAAGGAGATTTTCGAATTATAGCTTGTTCTAAATAAGCACAAAATTCTGCACACTCTCTGTCGATTCGAATACAATCAATCATCATTCCTACATTCTCTTCTGCTAAGCACTCCATTAAGCAATGATTGCATGCAACCATGCATTCCTCCAAAGCTTGAATAAGTAATTGATCTCTTTCATCTACCATCATAAATCCTCCTCCATTTTGGAATCTTTTATTTATTTAGCCTAAAATGATGGATTCAAACATAGAGAAACACAAAGAGAATAATAAATAGTATCTGTTAAACGATCATGTTGTTTCTAGGAAGGGAATTTGCGAGACTCCTGCTTTAAAAACGGGCTGGCAAGACCTCAACTCAGACGGGTACAAGCGAGGAGGCTTGCCGGTTCGTCCGCGGAAAACGAGTAGATTCCCTGACCATTCAAAAATCAACAATGAAATTTAACAGAGACATCCATGCTGATAAAATTCGCACCATGGCGCATGAAAGAAGCAGTATCCCTATTTTTTAGCGCAGAGCAGCCGGAATACACGAAGACTCCTATGGGATTAGCGGGACAGACGAGGAGGCTCGACGCCCGCCCCATGGAAAGCGAAGTGTTTGCCGGCTGCGAACTAGCTTTATTAATAAGGAAGGATAAGACACCATTAACTACCAATAAAATCCATTTATCTTATTCCGTTTTATTATTTGCCAAAAAAAAACATACCGTTCGATTCTCCTTAAACGGGAATCGAACGGTATGTTCCTCTGTTATTTAGTTAATCGACATTTCTTATAAACGGCTTTCCAGCTCTGCTTTTTTCTCTTCAAATCCTGGTTTGCCAAGAAGTGCGAACATGTTTACTTTATATGCTTCTACTCCTGGCTGATCAAAAGGATTTACTCCTAAAAGATAGCCGCTGATCGCACATGCTTTTTCAAAGAAATACACTAAATATCCAAATGTGTACTCATTCATTTCTGGAATCGTTACTACTAAGTTTGGAACTCCGCCGTCTGTATGTGCTAACAATGTTCCTTCAAATGCTTTGTTATTCACAAAATCAACTGTTTTTCCAGCTAAGTAATTTAATCCATCCAAGTCGTTCTCTTCTGCTTCAATTATCAATTCGTGACGAGGTTTGTCCACTTTTACAATTGTTTCAAACAGATCACGGCGACCTTCTTGCACGTATTGACCTAATGAATGCAGGTCTGTTGAGAAGTTTGCTGAAGAAGGATAAATACCTTTCTGATCTTTCCCTTCACTTTCTCCAAATAGTTGTTTCCACCACTCAGAGAAATATTGCAAGCCTGGCTCATAGTTAATTAACATTTCAATCGTTTTGCCTTTATTGTAAAGAACATTGCGCACTGCCGCATATTGATAGGCAATATTATCTTTCAATTCAGATGTGCTGAAATCGTCTCTTGCTGCTGCAGCACCTTTCATCATTGCTTCAATATCTGCTCCACTAACAGCTATTGGCAATAACCCAACTGGTGTTAATACAGAATAACGGCCGCCTACATCATCAGGAATAACAAATGATTCAAAACCTTCTTCTGTCGCTAATGTTTTTAAAGCGCCTCTTGCTTTATCGGTAGTAGCATAAATTCTACCTTTTGCTTCTTCTTTTCCATATTTTTCTTCCAATAGTTTACGGAAAATGCGGAAAGCGATTGCAGGTTCAGTCGTAGTTCCAGACTTAGAGATAACGTTGATTGAGAAATCTTTATCTCCTAAGAATTCAATAACATCACTCATATATGTAGAACTTATATCTTTTCCGATAAATACAATTTGAGGTGTTTTTCTTTCTTCTTTTGATAGTGCGTTATAGAAGCTATGGTTTAACATTTCAATTGCAGCGCGAGCACCTAGATAAGATCCTCCGATACCAATTACAAGTAAAACTTCTGAATCATTTTTGATTTTTTCTGATGCCTTTACAATACGGGAAAATTCTTCTTTATCGTAATCAACCGGTAGGTCAATCCATCCTAAAAAGTCATTTCCAGCTCCTGTCTTTTCATGTAATGAATGATGAGCAACTTTTACTGCATCTTCTAAATATGTAATTTCATGTTCTCCAAAGAAACTAAGTGCCTTTGAGTAATCAAAACGAACGTGTGTCATAAATTGATCCTCCATATTATTATTTTTGCTTCCTATTTCACTTTAACGAATGAATGAAAACTTATCAAGAAAGATCTTCTGTTGTAAACGCATTCATACATACTTTTTTTATAATTTCACTTTTTATTCAAAAAAATTTACTTCTTACACTTGATTTAAAAAACGGCCATGTCCAAAGAGTTTATATTCTCCTTTACTCTCTCCATATTTAGTCGCTATCCTCCGCCCATCATATAGAAATTGTAATTGGATACAAACTCTTGTGACTGTTTCCGCTTAAACACTTTGTTCTTATAATGATGCCTTATAAATCGCTTCAACGTCTTCCGCTTTTAGGACATTAAAACGGCCAAAATCTCCTCTAGCCATTGCTCTATCGACCATAAGACCTAACTTGCTGTCATCAATGTCATAGTCAGCAAGTCTTGACGGAGCACCGATGCTGTTCCAGTAGGCTCTTAATTTTTCAATACCTTCCAATCCAGCTTCTTCATCTGTTTTCCCTTCAGGATCTACTCCAAATACCCGCACTGCTAATTGCTTAAATCGCGCTGGCTTTATAGACAGGCTATGTTGCATCCAATTTGGGAAAAGAATGGCTAATCCGCCGCCATGTGGAATATCATATACTGCAGAAACTGCATGTTCAATGTTGTGTGTTGCCCAGTCTCCTTGATACCCCATATTCACTATGCCGTTTAACGCCATGGTTCCACAATAAAGAATAGTGGAACGATATTCATAGTTTTCTAAATCATTTACAAGTTTCGGACCAAATTCAATGACTGTTTTTAGCAAGGATTCACACATATAATCCTGAAACTCTGTATGCTCTTCCAAATGGAAATAATGCTCTAATACATGGGACATCATGTCAACAATTCCATAGACTGTTTGATCTTTCGGAACGGAATATGTATTTTCCGGATCTAAGATAGAGAAAACAGGAAATGCCAATGGACTGCCCCATCCGTATTTTTCATTCGTTTCCCAATTGGTGATAACGGATCCTGCATTCATTTCAGAGCCTGTTGCCGCAAGGGTCAATACCGTTCCAAATGGAATGCTATCTGTAGCAGTCGTCTTTCTTGTTACAATGTCCCATGGATCTCCATCATATTTTGCACCAAGGGATATCGCTTTTGTACAGTCTATTACACTTCCTCCGCCTACTGCCAATAAGAAGTCAATCTTCTCTTTTTTGCAGATATCTACTCCTTTTTGTACAGTTGTAAGGCGTGGATTAGGCTCTACACCAGCAAGTTCAAATACTTCTTTATCATTATCCTTTAAGATGGTCAACACACTATCATATAAACCATTTCTTTTAATACTTCCTCCACCATATACAAGCAGCACTTTACTTCCAAATGGAGCAAGTTGATTTTTTAATTGTCCTAGCTGTCCTTTTCCAAAAATAAGCTTTGTCGGATTCCAAAACATAAAATTATCCATGCACTTATTCCTCCTTACTTTTTAAAAATGAACAATTGCTTTTTTTCTCTTATTAGGCCTCTGCCTATTGACTATTATTAAGCAAATGAGCTATAAAAGCAAAAGTTCAGCTTATCAGCCACTATTTTCACGAAAGGATTGAAAAATATAATAATTCATAAAGCATGCATAAATTAGCAACCATTGAATCAAGCTAATAAGGACTTCATATTAAGGAGGAAATCACAATGAGCGCAATCCAAAGAATTGCACTAGTACTTACCATCATAGGAGCAATAAATTGGGGATTAATTGGATTTTTTCAATTTGACCTTGTAGCAGCGGTTTTTGGCGGACAAGGATCTGCCATTGCTAGAATTATTTACGGTCTTGTTGGAATCGCAGGTTTAATTAATCTTGGACTTTTATTTAAACCTAGTCGTGAAATTGTTAGAGAACCTGAACCAAGAACAACACGATAAAGGAGGCTTCTTCAAGGGGGGCGTTCTTCCCCTGTTGTTATTTGTCTCCTGTACTTCCTATACGTTGTTGGCTTCACCCTTCATTATTATTCGTAAAATAAAAAAAGCCTGCCAAAAAGTGTCTACAATTCAACTTTTATAGCAAGCTTTTTTTATTATTTATACTGTTAAGGCACGTTGAATACGTTCAAATGCCCATTCTAATTCAAATTGTGCAATGGTTAGTGGCGGTGCAAATCGAATGACCGTATCATGCGTTTCTTTACATAACAGTCCTTCTTCTTTCAGCTTTTCACAATATGGTCGTGCTGATGAATATAACTCTACACCTATAAATAGCCCTTTTCCCCTTACTTCTTTAATGATTGGATTAGGGATGCTTTTTAATTTACTTATAAAAGAACTGCCGAGTTTTTCAGACTGTTCCGCCAATTTTTCTTCCAAGATTACATCTAAAGCTGCTATTGATACCGCACATGCTAAAGGATTTCCGCCAAAAGTGGAACCGTGAGATCCTGGATTAAACACACCTAGAATATTTTTGTTCGCAGCTACACAGGAAATAGGGTAAACCCCTCCGCCTAGTGCTTTTCCTAATATATACACATCTGGCTCTACATCAAACCATTCACAGGCAAACATTTTGCCTGTACGGCCTAAACCAGTTTGAATTTCATCCGCAATAAATAATACATTTTGATCTTTGCAAACAGATAATGCCTGTTTTAAAAACCCTTCTGGGGGAATGTTAATCCCTGCTTCCCCTTGAATCGGCTCAAACAAAAAGGCAGCAGTGTTGTTCGTTATATTCTTTGTCAAACAATCGATGTCACCATAAGGAATTACTTTTATGCCTGGAAGCATTGGACCAAATCCTCGTTTATATTCAACATCAGAAGATAAGGAAACTGCTCCCATTGTACGGCCGTGAAAATTCCCTTCACAAACAATAATTTCTGCTTTATCTTCTTCTACCCCTTTTACATCATAAGCCCATCGCCTTGCTGCTTTGATTGCTGTTTCTACTGCTTCTGCACCAGTGTTCATCGGAAGCACCATTTCCTTTTTGGCAAGTGTACAGACTTTTTCATACCACAAGCCTAATTGATCATGATGAAACGCACGAGAGGTTAAAGTAATACGATCTGCTTGATCCTTCAATGCTCCAATGATTTTGGGATGACCATGACCTTGATTAAGAGCAGAATAAGCACTTAACATATCCATATACTGTTTTCCTTCAGGATCCTTTACCCAGACGCCTTTTCCTTCTGAAATAACAATTGGCAGCGGATGATAATTATTTGCTCCATATGTATTCGATAGTTCTATAAATGATTGAGAATCAAATCGATTTGCCATATTATCTCCCCCAGAAAAATCCTAATAATTTTTGTTGAATAAAAAAAAGCTGATATAAAAAGGAAAGGGACTTGCCCTGACATTACCTCTTGTTCAAAGATAATTACGCAATTTATATCAGCTTCTATTCATCATATTATATAATTTTCTTATTAAAATTATTTTTTAATTAAATCGTTGCGGTTGGATTGTTCAATCCATTCTTGCAGTTTATCTTTTAAAGTATTAAAGCCTTGAGAATTGTCAGCCTCTGCTTTAATTGGTGCAGCTTGACGCTTAGCACGTGGTTTTTTTGCTTTTTCTGCTTCTGGCTGTGGAGCTGGAGCTTCTTCTGTTGCACGAATGGATAAACCAATTTTCCCAGCATTTTCATCAATAGAAAGAACTTTAACTTTTACTTCTTCGCCAACTTTTAAAAACTCATTAATATCTTTTACAAAGCCATGTGTTACTTCTGAAATATGAACAAGACCTTGTGTATTTTCATCTAGAGATACAAATGCACCATATGGCTGAATGCCTGTTACCTTTCCTGTAATTACACTTCCAACTTCGATTTTATCTGACATGAGAACACTCCTAATTTTTATAATAAATTTACTTTTATACGCAGTATAAAATTATATCATAAAAAACAAATTAATTCAAAACCTTATTCTATTATATACAAAAAACATTTTATTAAGAAAAGCGCAAGCGCCTTGATTATTTGCCGTACGGACTGGAAGGACTTTGACTGAGATAAAGGAAACACGAGGAGCGATAGCGAATAGATGTTGACTTATCGTAGGGAAAAGGCCTGAAGTACGTTAGGCAATAGGCGCTGAAGCTAGACAAGAAAAGCGTAAGCGCCTTGATTATTGCCGTACGGACTGGAAGGACTTTGACTGAGATAAAGGAAACACGAGGAGCGATAGCGAATAGATGTTGACTTATCGTAGGGAAAAGGCCTGAAGTACGTTAGGCAATAGGCGCTGCAGCTAGACAAGAAAAGCGCAAGCGCCTTGATTATTGCCGTACAGTTTGGCCGATTAAATACGGAAAAAAGGAAAATCGACTAACTACGCCACGGCATTATGTCTTCGTCGATTGAATCTCATCCTTCAAGCCTGTGGCAGCATCGGCATTTATACAACCTATACTTCGGAGCTAGACAGTTAGCTAACTTGAAACATATAAATTTTGATACAAATAAAAAAGAACAATTCCTTTTCCGGGAATCATTCTTTTTTGTTTTATAGGGAGCTGTCTTACTTTACTACGTTACAGGCATGATTATGAACAAATCTTTTTATTCTTTTCATCGCTTCCTGTAATTGTTCTAATGAAGTGGCATAAGAACAGCGGATATGGCCTTCCCCGCTTTCACCAAAGACATTACCTGGCACTACTGCCACTTTTTCTTCGATTAAAAGCTTTTCAGCAAACTCCTCAGATGTATAGCCTGTAGAAACAATTGAAGGAAAAGCATAAAATGCACCGCCAGGATTATGGCATGTTAATCCCATCTCATTTAAAGAATCTACAATAAAATTTCTTCTGCGGCGATAGCTTTTTTTCATTTCTTCTACATCATCACTGCCGCTCTGAAGTGCTTCCAACCCTGCATACTGCGCCATTGTTGGAGCACACATTAAACTATATTGATGGATCTTCAGCATCGCCTGAATCAATCCTTCTTCAGCACATACAAAACCTAACCGCCATCCTGTCATAGCGAACCCTTTTGAAAAACCGGAAATTAAAATGGTTCTATCCCGCATTCCCTCAATGGAAGCCATGCTCGTATACTCCTCGTCATAACAAAGCTCTGCATAAATTTCGTCGGAAATAACAAGCAAATCATGTTTTTTGGCTATTTCAGCAACTGCCTTCAATTCTTCTTTTGACAAAGTAGAACCGGTTGGATTGTTAGGTGAACAAATCATAATTGCTTTTGTATTTGATGTTATCACTTCTTCTAACTGCTGCGGCAGCACTTTAAAATCATTTTCTTTTAACGTCTGCACTGCAATGGGAACACCACCGGCAAGTGATACAAGAGGGCTATAAGAAACAAAGCTTGGTTCTAGCACAATCACTTCTTCTCCTGGATTAAGAATCGCTCTTAATGCAATATCTATTGCTTGACTTGCCCCTACAGTGACAATTATTTCGGATTTTGGTTCATATGGTACATGAAATCTTTTCTTCATATAATGTGCTATTTCCATTCGAAGTTCCAGTAGTCCCGGATTCGCTGTGTAGGATGTGTATCCTTTTTCAAGGGAAAGAATTGCAGCTTCTCTTGCTGACCAAGAAGTAACAAAATCAGGTTCTCCAACACCTAAAGAGATTACTCCCTTCATGCCTGAAGCTAAGTCAAAAAAACGTCTGATTCCAGATGGCTTCATCTCTTCTACTTTTTTTGCAATATAACTTTTCGTTTGTTTCATTACGGAGACACCACAATTCGTTTGTCATCATCATTGGGTTCAAAAATAGTTCCATCATGTTTATACTGTTTTAAAATAAAATGGGTTGTTGTGGATAAAACGGAATCAATAGTTGATAATTTTTCAGACACAAATCGAGCCACATCATTCATGGATTTCCCTTCAATAATAACAGACAGATCATATGCACCGGACATTAAGTAAAGAGATTTTACTTCTTTAAAACGATAGATCCTTTGTGCTACCTCATCAAAGCCAACTCCTCTCTTTGGAGTTACTTTGACATCAATCATTGCTGTTACACCTTCATGTCCTTCTATTTTAGACCAATCAACGATGGACGTATAACGGACTACAACCTTCATTTCTTCCAGTTTCGCGATTAGGTGTTTTGTTGCATCCAAACTTTCATTAATCATTTTAGCAATATCTTCATCTGAAATCCTGGCGTTTGTTTCTAAAATTTCAACAATTTCAATTTCTTTTTCCGTCAGTTTCATAAAAAACCCTCCTGCTTAAATAGAAAAGCGGAAGCGCCTTGGTCATCGACTTACGAACTGGAAGAGCTTTGACTGAGATAAAGGAAACACGAAGAGCCGGATGGCGAATCGATGTTGACTTATCGTAGGGAAAAGACCTGAAGTTCGTTAGGCGATAGGCGCTGCAGCTAGACACTATTCTCTGTTTAAATTTACACTTTCTTATTTTTTAAGAAAAACGGAAGCGCCTTGGTCATCGATTTACGAGCTGGATCGCTTCGTTATTTTTAAAAAATTCTTATCTTTTAAAATATATCTATTATAACAAATTACAGAAAAAAAAAAGCTTATTTTTATAACAAATATATCAAAGTTTCCATTCGCTAATCCTTTGGATAAGTGTTATTTTTTATTACAAATAGATCTTTTTTATCTTTAAATAGAGCAAGCGCCATTCTCTTTAATAAGAAGAAGTTTTTTTGAAATATCCATACATTTATCCATCGGAATATACTCTTCAAAAGAAAATTCATATATCGATTGAATCTTTACAGCTAATGCTTCAGTCAGATCAATATCATGAACAGCTTGAATACAATCAGCAATTTCTGTTTCATAATTACCTTCTCCTATTTGAAAAGGATCCCATTCATTTAATATTCTTACCATTTCTATATTCATTTCTTGATTCGTCATTTTTTTCACCCTTATTTCCTTTTTGCTGAACCCATTTTAACATAAACAAAACCTTCGATACAGAACAACCACTTTTTATGAATGTCTTTATTCTACTCACTTTGTCAATGGACTAATAATTGACATTCTATCAGACAAGTTTTAAGATTCAGTTAGTATTAGAAAAGCAGTTGGATCGGGTTTTGTGAAGTCCCATATCATTCATTTTGAAGAGATTAGCACTGCTTACAAAAGCGATGCTTCTTTCGAATGGAAGAAGCTTTTTTCTATAATAAACACGCAAAGTATGTAGATTATTTGCATTTAGAGTTTATCCTACACTTAACGGGCAGTAAAACCCCACCTCAAGGTGCTGAGAAATCGAGGAAGCTAGGTGGAGGATGAACTGCCCATAAAGATCCGATAAGTTCAACTAACCATCAGTAGGGGATGAAGAACCCCCCCACTGATGGAAGGTTCACTTTATAGTAAAAAGATGGTTAAAATCACCATAGCGAACACCCTAAAATATTTATCAAGCATAAAGGACGTGACAGGATGGTTGAAATAGAAGTAAGAGGTGCACCGGTTTATTATGCATGTGAACCAGGTGTTTTAAATGAATTGGATGGATTGCTGCAGCGATACAATAAAAAGAATTGCTTAGTTGTACATGGAGATAAATCATGGGATGCGATTTCCCCATTTTTCCCCAAAAACTTTCAGTATTCATCATTAACATTTATTCCTTATAATGGAGAATGCTCGTTAAATGAAATAAATCGTATTGCAGCCTTAATAAAAGAAAATAAATTTGATGCGATAATTGGCATTGGCGGCGGAAAAATATTAGACTTGGCAAAAGCAGCTGGAAATGATTCTAATGTAGATGCTGTATTAATCCCAACACTAGCATCTACATGTGCTGCTTGGACTCCATTAAGTGTTATTTATACAGATGATGGAACATTTACCCACTATTCCATTTTTCCGAAAAGTACATTAATGATCTTGTTTGAACCACGTGTTCTTTTAGATTCACCAACAAATTTCTTTATTGCAGGGATTGCCGATACTTTAGCAAAATGGTATGAATCAGATGTTATTATCCGGGAATTGGAGGAAACACCTCTTGCAGTAACCATTGCGCATCAAACAGCACAATTATGCCGTGATGTATTGCTCGAACATGGCGTACAAGCCGTACAAGATCAAAAAATTGGCCATCTTACTTCTGCCTTAACAAAAGTGATGGAAACCAATATTGTTGCAGGAGGAATGGTTGGCGGTTATGGTGATAAATACGGTAGAATTGCAGGAGCCCACTCTATCCATAATGCATTGACTATTTTGGAAGAAACACATCATTTGCTGCATGGAGAAAAGGTAGCGTATGGAATACTAGTTCAATTGGCATTAGAAAATAACTGGGATGAAATTAGAAGCTTAGAAACCTTTTATCGCTCCTTGTCATTACCGTTAACATTAAAAGACTTAGGAATTAATAAAAATCAAAGTGAAGAATTGAAAAAGGTTTCAGAAGCAGCAACAATACAAAAAGAGTCCATTCATTTAATGAATGACGAAATTACAGCAGATAAAGTCTTACAAGCTATTTATGATTTAGAAGCATTTATTGAAAGCTAATTAATGGTTCTGCTTTTATAAGGGTTTCCCAACATGGGATGCCCTTCTTTCTTTGTCTTTTGGAAAACACTCACCAATAATACCGTCCAGGAATGGAGTTATGTTTGATTGATAAAGTGCAGCTAACCATCAGTGGGGTTTTCTTCATCCCCCACTGATGGTTAGTTGCACTTATCGGACCTTTACGGGCAGTTATCCCCCATCTAGCTTCTTCGATTCCTCAGGCATCCCCGAGGTGGGGGTTTTACTGCCCGTTAAGAGTGGGAGAAAGTGAAGCTACATGTAAATGGGGTTTTTCGTTCCTCCCTAACTTTTGGCTAGGTGCTGGGTTAGAGGATGTATACATACAGAGACGTTAGAAAGAAAGTGATATGTATTCCTTAATTTGATTTTTTTGTAATGTTTAAACTTCATTAATACGAAACTTTTTCATTATTTGAAAATAGTTTGCAAATTCATTGACAATCTTGATATTTCGGAATATGATTTACTATAAATTTGCATACAGGAAACTTTTTATCACGGAGCAAAAATCCAAAAAGAAAAAGGTGACATCATGGATAATGAAAATTCCTACTTAAAAGAAGAATATTCATCCGCACAAGCTGCACTGGATGGAAGAGTAAAAGGGATTAAAAGAATCCTTCCATTCTTAGGGCCAGCCTTTATCGCAGCTATTGCTTATATTGATCCAGGAAATTTTGCAACAAATATAGCTGCAGGATCTAAATATGGATATTTATTGTTATGGGTTATCTTTTTCTCTAATATAATGGCACTTATTATACAATCATTATCTGCCAAACTCGGAATCGCTACAGGAAAAAATTTGCCAGAAGTAGCAAGAGAAGAATTTCCAAAGCCTGTTTCGATCGGATTATGGATACAAGGCGAGCTTGTTATTATGGCAACAGATTTAGCCGAATTTATCGGCGCTGCACTTGGGATTTATTTACTGTTCGGGATACCGTTAATTGAAGCAAGCATCATTGCTGCTTTAGGCTCATTTGCTATTTTAGAATTGCAAAGAAGAGGCTACCGTTCTTTAGAAGCAGGAATAACAGCTATGTTGTTTATTGTTGTACTTTCCTTTATTGTTCAAATGTTTTTTGCAAAGCCAGATGCTGGATCCGTACTGCACGGATTATTTACACCGGCTTTTCATGGCACTGACAGCATATTGCTTGCTGCTGGTATTTTAGGAGCAACGGTTATGCCACATGCCATTTATCTTCATTCCGCATTAACACAAAAAAGAATTATCGGCAAAACAATGACTGAGAAAAAAATGATTTACCGATTTGAATTTATTGATATTCTTATTGCGATGCTAATAGCTGGATTTATCAATGCCTCTATGCTGATTGTTTCCAGTTCCTTATTTTATAAAAATGGAATTTTTGTGGAGGATTTAGAGGTTGCTTTTCATCATTTTAACCATTTAGTAAGTCCACTTTCCGCAACATTGTTTGGGTTAGGGCTGTTGATTGCTGGTCTTTCCAGTTCTTCTGTTGGAACAATGTCAGGTGATGTTATTATGCAAGGGTTTATTCGTTATCGAATTCCCATATATACAAGACGATTGATCACTATTATTCCACCAATTCTTGTCATCGCATCAGGCGTTAATCCAACAACTGCATTAGTGCTAAGTCAAGTAATTCTTTCATTCGGAATAGGTTTTGCCTTGATTCCATTAATTTTATTTACTAGCAACAGCAGAATTATGGGACCATTAAAAAACACAAAAATAATAACCATACTATCATGGATAATGGCTGTTCTGATTATTTGTCTGAATATATTTTTACTTGTTCAATCTTTTTAAACCAAAACCCGATGTTTTCGGGTTTTTTATATAGAAAAAGATATTGTTTTAGCCGAATTTAATAGTATTTTCGATAACAAGCTGTTGTTGCGATTAAAAAAAATACGCTAGGATCATAAAGACCTGAGCGTATTATAAAGAGTAGACGAAGTACGTTATATATTGCTAAGTCCACTCTACATGATTATTTTTTTATCACACCACAGGAAATTCTTACACCTGAATTTCCTGCTGGCTGTGACATTCCATCATCAGGATTTTCTGTAATCACAATGGATGTTCCATTTTTCGTAAATAGAGTATTTTTCTTGTCTTTTAATGTAATTTGAGGAGCCAGTATTTCTGCTTTTACTGAACCATCAGCTTCAACAATAATATTAGGCAAATCACCCGCATGTGCTCCTTTCGGATGAAGTAGTCCATGCTCTTTTTTATCCGGGTTAAAGTGACTTCCTGCAGATTGGAAATCCGGCTTGTTGCACTTTCCTGTATCGTGGATATGAATTCCATGTACGCCGGGCGGCAAGCCTTTTAAATTAATATTTAACATTACTCCAGTAGATTTTTCTGTCAAGGTAATCGTTCCTAGTGAGTCTCCCACTTCATTTATCATATTGACATCTACTTTTTTAACTTCAGCTTGTGTACAGCCTGTCAGCAGAACCAGACATGCAACGCTAGCGAATATTTTTTTCATCCCATTTTTCATCCCATTTTTCCTCCGAAGACATTTTCCTTTATTGTTTGTTAAAATGAATTTATTATGCCTTCGTATAGTTTTTAAAAAGTAAAATTAGTATAATATGACATATAGAGAACGGGAGGTTTAATCATGTCGGAATTAACAGCAGGAACTATTGTTACAGCTTTTTATAAAACAGGTAAATATATTGGAGAAGTAATGGAGATTCGAGCACATAGTTATTTAATTAAAGTGATTGGTGTATTAAAACACCCAATGCAAGGTGACTTGCATCATCCTAAAGCAACTGAGGGAGTCTTCTTTCACGAACGGAAAGCTCTTGGCTTCAATGAGAAAATGAATGCACCAAAACAAATGGTGAAAAAATACGAAGGGGATATTCCGCCCTATGCAGAGTCACTGCAACAAGCTGTAGAGAAAATGGAGAATGAGTTTATAGAAGATTCTTCAGAATTTGCAAGACGAAGCTTGTTTCATTTAAAAGAGTTAAAAAAAGAATATAAAATATAAAACTAAAAACTTTACCCAAATAAAAAATAATCCTTTTTATTTGGGTACATACTGCCAACTCTTTAAGCCAGCTTATTAAAAAGCTTTGATACATCAATAAGATCCCCAATGGTTGTGGGCTCTGGCTTTTCTAAATATTTTTTATCTTGTTCCACCAATCGGAAAATATGATACGTTGTTAACGCATCATCTAATGCACGGTGGTGCTTTCCTGTTCCTTCTCTTCCGTATTCCTTTACTGCTTTCCATAATCCCGTTTGATTTTGATCTCCAAAAAAGCGTTTATACTCCATCGATAAATCAATTTCTGAACCTTTTAGAGAAAAAGGAATCCCCGCTTTTAGATAATTGTTTCTAAGGACCCGCATATCCATATTTCCCCATGTTACAACCGTATTTTCAAATCCAGTCCCGATCTCCTCTATTTTCTTAACTAAATCATAAAATGAAATGCCTTTATTGACTTGTTCTTGTGCTATATGTAAGAAGGATTTGCATCTTTCAGAAAGAATGGGAAATTTCCGGGGAACTACATAGGACGAAAATTGTTCTCTTACCGCATTATTTACAACTGCTACTATGCCTACTTCAATTATTTCAGGATAAAACCCTTTAAATTTCACACTTTTTTCAGGCATGGTAAATTCAAAGTCTATAAATAAATGCTGCTTTTTTTCCATCTCTTCACCCTCTCTCTTTCACAATAATTTACAATCAAGATGATAAAACAGATGCTATCAAAATAAAGCTTCTTTCAATAAATTATGAACCCAGTTAAACGATTTATGTTTAATTTTATTATAACAGAATATTCTTTAACCTTTTAAATTTTCTGTATTTTTTTCATAAGGGAATTGAATTTTTTTTGAAGATAATGATATCAGCCTACGAAGAAAATGAATAAGGAATTAGCCGAATTATACACAAAGGAGTTAAGCTTCAAAAAACACATTAGAGAACAACCTCAAAAAACAAATTTACTTAAATTAGAATATTCATGTCCGATTTTCCTTTTATTATTCACCCTAGTTAAAAAAAATAAAAAAATTTTTCTAAAAAATATTACGTGTTTCTACCTATTTAATAAAAATGACTAAAAAATGCTTTTTATGTTTCTTCCCTTGTGCACACACTTTTTTTTTACGTTATAATTTTACTGAATTGGAATGAAAAGCTTAAAAGTCATAACAATAATAGCATTTTTTCATTATCATAGTTTTCTTTAGGAGGTTTTATTTTGACATTATTACATTGGGTTGTATTATCCCCATTCTTATATGCTCTTTTCATCCCATTTTTTCACAAATGGTTTAAAAACAGGCATATCGGGTGGTTTATTCTCCCGCTGCCGCTCCTATTGTTTCTTTATTTTCTAAGCAGGATAACCTATATCTCAAATCATCACACTTTCATGGAGACTGTATTATGGATGCCGTCTTTTTCTATTAATTTTACTGTTCTTCTGGATGGTCTTGCTTTGTTATTTGCTTTGCTTATTACTGGAATCGGTGCTTTAGTGATTTTTTATTCCATTTTTTATTTAAATAAAAAGAAAGAAAAACTAAATCTTTTTTATTTTTATCTATTATTATTTATGGGAGCAATGCTTGGCATTGTTATTTCAGATAATCTGATTGTTCTTTATACATTTTGGGAAATAACAAGTTTGTCTTCCTTTTTATTAATTGGATACTGGAATGGAAGAAGCAAGTCACGCAATGGTGCTTTGAAGTCCATGATTATTACTATTTTTGGCGGTTTATCTTTATTGGGAGGAATTATACTCCTTTATCTAATGAGTGAAACCTTTCAAATTTCTGAAATTATTTCTTTTGTTCGAAACAATCACCCACTTTCAGATCCATTATTTATAGGAGCAATGTTTTGTATCTTAATTGGAGCATTTACTAAATCTGCACAATTTCCCTTTCATATTTGGCTTCCAGACGCAATGGAGGCTCCTACACCTGTAAGTGCTTACTTGCATTCTGCAACAATGGTTAAAGCAGGAATCTACCTTGTAGCTAGATTAAGTCCTATATTTGCAGAATCATTTTATTGGCTTTGGATTATTTCTGCAGTCGGACTAGTTACATTGCTTTATGGATCTTTTTTTGCAGTAAAACAAACCGATTTGAAGGGGATTTTAGCATACTCGACTATCAGTCAGCTTGGGATGATTATGTCTTTATTAGGCATAGGAGCAGCCGCTGTTCATTTTGATTTTATCGATAATAGTTATTCTACAGCCACAGCAGCAGCGTTGTTTCATTTAGTGAACCATTCTACTTTTAAAGGAAGTCTTTTTATGATGGTTGGAATTGTAGACCATGAAACAGGTACAAGGGATATTCGGAAATTAGGCGGATTAATGCTATTAATGCCGGTTACCTTTACTATTGCTGTTATTGGCAGTTTTTCAATGGCGGGATTGCCTCCATTGAATGGTTTTCTAAGCAAAGAAATGTTTTTCACTGCTATGGTTCATATCCAAAATTTTAAATTGCTGCAATTGGGCACATGGGGGGCTCTTTTCCCTATTTTCGCTTGGATTGCCAGTATTTTCACTTTTGTTTACTGTATGATGCTTTTATTTAAAACATTTACTGGAACGTATAAACCAGATCAATTAGAAAAAAAACCGCATGAAGCGCCAATTGGCATGCTGATTTCTCCGCTTATTCTTGTTGTGCTTGTTGTTGCATTTGGTTTGTTTCCTAACTTGCTTTCTCAATCTATTTTATCGCCAGCAGTATCTGCAGTGTATGGAGGAAAGCCTTTGGAATTTCATATCCAACATTGGCATGGATTTAAATTAGAATTTTTTATGACACTAGGTGTATTTTTATTAGGATCGCTTTTAACTGCAACATTTTCAAAATGGAAAAAATTTTATCGTTTTTTCCCTGAATTATTAAACCCTTTCTACACGTTACTTTTGAAAAATAGTATTTCATTTGCAAAAAAAATGACAAATAGTTATATGGTCGGTTCCATTCGAACATACCTTGTTTATATATTTGCCTTTTTAGTTGCTATAGTAGGATATACCCTTGCTGTTGAAAAAGCTGTTAATTTTCAAAACAAAAACATTGCATCGATTGGAATATACGAACTCTTGCTTTCATTGGTATTAGTAGGTGCAGCGATATCCATTTTGTTTGTTAAATCACGGCTTTCTTCCATTATTTTATTAGGTGCAGTAGGTTATTCCGTTTCTTTATTTTTTGTTATTTTTAGTGCTCCTGATTTAGCATTAACACAGCTAGTGATTGAAACCGTTTCTGTTTCTTTGTTTTTATTATGCTTTTACCATTTGCCAATAAAAGCAAGAAAAAAGAAAAGCATCGGTTTTAAATTGACAAATGCTTCTATTTCATTGCTGGTTGGCATAACTGCAAGCATTATTGCCATTTCAGCTTATAATACAAAATTATTCGACTCTATTTCTAAGTACTATATTGAAAATACGTATAAAAAAGCAGCTGGCGAAAATATGGTGAACGTTATTTTAGTAGATTTCCGAGGATTTGATACATTATTTGAAATTGCAGTTCTTGCGATTGCCTCTATCGGGATCTATACGATAATTAAATTGAGATTAGGAGGGAAAAATAGTGAAAACAAATAATCTTATTTTACAAACTATAACCAAAACAGTTGTTTTCCTTATTTTCCTTTTTTCCATTCATATTTTTTTTGCAGGGCATTATACACCTGGTGGAGGATTTATTGGCGGGTTGATGACAAGTGCAGCAATTGTGCTGCTATTATTAGCTTATGATTTAAAAACTGTTCAATATATTTTTCCAGTCAACTATATTTACGTTACTGCTGCTGGTTTGCTTATCGCTGTATTAACAGGAATGAGTGCACTCCTATGCAATAAACCTTTTTTAACACACGCTTTTAATAAACATGTCTATCTGCCAATTATAGGAGAAACCGCTCTTCATACTGCAGCCATATTTGACTTTGGTGTTTATTTAGTTGTTGTTGGCGTTACAATGACAATTATTCAAACGATTGGAGAGGATTATTAATGGAAATTTTAATGGCAATTATTATTGGAATTTTATTTACTTGCGCCACCTATCTAATGTTGTCTAAAAGTTTGCTAAGTATCATTATCGGCACCGGTTTGTTAAGCCATGGGGTCCATTTGCTTCTCTTAACAATGGGAGGATTAAAAAAAGGGACAGCTCCATTGCTGGGTCTTCATGCAGCTGCTTATACAGACCCTCTGCCTCAGGCATTAATCCTTACGGCAATTGTTATTAGCTTTGGTGTAACTTCCTTTTTCTTAGTTCTCGCCTATCGAACATATCAGGAGCTGGGCACTGATAATCTGGAGAAATTGCGAGGAAACAAAGAGTATGATTAATCTGATTATATTACCAATTATTATTCCTTTTATTACAGGAATCCTATTGATTTTTTTCAATAAAAAAATGTTATTACAACGTATTTTATCGGTTATTAGTTTATTATGTTCCATCATTATTGCCTTATTGATTATAGGTGAAGTTAAAACAAATGGGATCCAAACACTCAACCTTAGCAATTGGGATGCACCATTCGGGATAACTATTGTATCGGATATGTTTTCTGCTTTATTGGTATTAACGACAAATATAGTAGTACTATTTTGTATCTTGTATTCAATGAAAGGAATGGACAAAGAAAGAGAAAGCTATTTTTACTATTCCATTATTCAATTTTTACTTGTCGGAGTAATTGGAGCTTTTTCAACTGGAGATATCTTTAATTTATTTGTCTTTTTCGAAGTTATGCTTATGTCTTCCTATGTCTTGCTTGTACTAGGCGGGACAAAGATTCAATTAAGGGAAACGGTAAAATATATTTTAGTAAATATTATTTCTTCTGCCCTTTTTGTTGCAACAGTGGCGTATTTATATGCTGTCGTGGGAACATTAAATATGGCCCATATCTCTGAAAGAATATCAGTGGTTGGACATTCAGGCATCTTAACCGTTATAGCTGTTTTATTTTTAATTGTTTTTGGCTTAAAAGGCGCTATATTCCCATTATTTTTCTGGATGCCTGGCTCCTACTATGCTGCACCAATTCCCATACTTGCTTTATTTGGTGCACTGTTAACTAAGGTCGGTGTATACTCGATCACAAGAACATTCACATTATTTTTCCAGGATATAAGTTATATTTTTTCCTTATTAAATGTCCTTTCTATCATAACCATTATCTTAGGTGTAATAGGAGCAATTGCTTATAATGATCTTAAAAAAATCATGATTTATAATATCTTAACAGCTGTTGGTGTTATTTTATATGGAGTTGCTTCATTTAATGAAACATCCATCATCGGTTCTATTTATTATTTATTGCATGATATGATTATAAAAACTGCCTTATTTTTATTAATTGGCGTGATTATGGTTATTTCAGGCTCTAATAATCTAAAAAATATAAGCGGGTTATTAAAGAGTTATCCTGCTTTAGCGTGGACATTTTTTATTGCTGCCCTTTCCTTAGGGGGAATTCCTCCTTTAAGTGGATTTATTGGAAAATTGTTGATTGTCCAAGGCGGTTTTGAAAATCATGATTATATAAGCAGTTTGCTTGTCTTATTTTCGAGTTTGTTTGTATTACTTTCTGTCATGAAAATATTTATTAATGTGTTTTGGGGAAGCGAATGGAAAAAAGACACTATATCCATAAAACGATGGTTGTTACCTTCCATTATTCTTGTATGTCTTTCATTTGCAATGGGATTATTTTCTGAAGCAATCTATCCATACATTTCTTTAGCAGCCGATTCATTGCTTCATCCAGAGCATTATATTAAAGCGGTTTTAAAGGAGTAGTGAAAATGGCATTTCAACTATTATTAAATGTATTTTTAGCAATTGTTTGGATGTTTTTAAAAGGTTCTGCTGCAACAGATACTTTTCTTATCGGTTATATTCTTGGATTGATCGTTATTTTTATGACAAGACGCTTTTTTTCAAGCCGCTTTTATTTGTACCGTGTTCTATCGATTTTTAACCTTTTGATTATTTTTATAAAAGAATTGATAGCAGCAAATTTTGCGGTATTAAAAAGTATTCTACAGCCAACATCCAAACTGACTCCCGGGATCTTTGCAATGGAAACAGTGCTTACAAAAGATTGGCAAATTACTGTCTTATCTAATTTAATTACGTTGACGCCAGGAACGTTAGTCGTTGATATTTCAGAAGACAATAGAATACTTTATATTCATGCGATGGATATTCGTGATAAAGCAGCAACAATTAAAAGTATTCAAAACAGCTTTGAAAAAGCAATACTAGAGGTGAGTAAATAATGTTTATGATACTGATGCACATTTCCTTATTTATTATCACATTATCAATGGCAGGATTTATTTATCGAGTGATAAAAGGCCCTTCCACCCCTGACAGAGTCGTTGCTTTAGATGCACTTGGCATCAATTTAGTTGCCATGATTAGTATTCTTTCTATTATTTTAAAAATAGATGCTTTTATTGAGATTATCCTTTTAATTGGAATTCTTTCCTTTATTGGAACAGTAGCGTTTGCAAAGTATTTAGAAAAGGGGGTTATTATCGAGCGTGATCACAATCATAATTAAAATTATTATCTGTATCCTTATTTGTATGGGGGCATTGCTGAATTTAATTGCAGCATTTGGCGTAATTAAACTGCCTGATGTTTATACAAGAAACCACGCTGCTTCGAAATCAGCAACACTTGGTGTCATGTGTATTCTTTTGGGAACTTGTCTTTATTTCATACAAGCAGAAGGAATTTTTCATGCTAGTTTAATACTGGCCATTGCCTTTATTTTTCTAACATCTCCAGTTGCTGGGCATCTTATTACTAGAGCAGCTTATCATACACATGTTCCCATGTGTGAAAAGTCCATTAGAGACGATTTAAAATCGAACAAAAATACATCATCATCCAATCAAGTTTAATCTTATGCTCATCTTTTTGTGATGCCGATTACAGGTGTATAGCTACACATATAGATCGGCACCACATCTTATTCAGCAACAAAGAAATTGCGTTTGCCTCACATTATTTGAACCTTATATTGCCTTTTGCGCCTTCTATTGCCACGATTTATATATATCCATAAAGCCATACTAAAAAAGTCCTTCAATGGACAAAAAAGATAACAGGAGTGAAGCTTAATGGAGCATATTCGTGAAGGATTAATTCCTGCCGTATTAGGAACTGCCGTAACTACAGCTGGTCTTGTTATGAAGCAGAACCGCAAAATAGATTCCATGATATCTGATACTGTTTTCGGTTTTGGACTTGCACATATTGTATTAGGAACAATTGATTTAGTTGAACACCGTCAAAGATTTTAATAAAGTGAACCTTTCCATCAGTGGGGGTTTTCTTCATCCCCCACTGATGGAAAGCTTGCGGTCCACAGGATGTGAATCACACAAACGAAGACATAAGGAAGTGGCGACCTTAGTTTGTGTACCTCTTATCGGACCTTTACGGGCAGTAAGAGTGGGATAAAGACATTTCTTCCACCTTCGCCTTTTCCATGTTCCAGTTTCTATGTTCTTTAGGTATAATTCCTTTTGACCTGAATATGATATTTAGCAGTATGTATTTGTAACAGAAAGGATTGTTTCGATATGTATCGACCTTTTTTTCCTTACATCATGCAGTATGCTTGTATCTCCCATCCTTTTCTGCATTATCCGATTACGTTCCGAACGCTTCCAAATGTAAATACAAACCAATTAATCCAGTCCGCTCAAGATTCCTTATCCCTGCTTAAAGATGCCGAGATTATTTTGACAAAAATAGCGCAATCAAGTGAATTTTCCCGCCAATTAATGAGTGCCGCCCAAGCTTCTCAAATCCAGGCAGTAAACAAACTGATTCAATCCTTAGGCTTAAATAACCTTCCAAGAATTTCGTATAACCCTGATGGAATTACTTTTAATTTTGACCATAAAAATCAACCTCCACATTGTTGTTACTTTTCCATCCAGTTGAAATGGATGGAGAAGTAACAACAGGATTAAAAATCCTTCTTTATTTATGCTTTTTTACAAGAAACACCTTTTTCTATTCCTTTACCTGATACGTAAATAAACAAGCGTTATACCAGCTTAACTTATTAGCATCTCTTAATAATAAGGATATGGTCCATATGGTCCTGGTCCATAAGGAACTGGTCCGTATGGTACAGGTCCGTAATAATATGGTCTCGGTCTAACTAATGCGGAACCAACTATCCCACCTAATAAACCTCCAACAAATGGAGCCGCAAACCAAATTCTTGAATCTTGCGGATGTCTATATCCATACATCATTGGTAATTCCCTCCACTCTTTTTCTATTTACTCCCTACTCTATTACATATGCAATTGCCCCAATTTTGGACTGGGCTAAAACCTTTACCTAGAAATATACTTTCCTTTGTCGCTATCATTTTATTTTGGGCTTTCTTATCGAATTTCCATCTTTTCCCCATTTATGTATTTAGGCAAAGGCAAATTCATCAAATTAATCACCCATCGCATAATGCTTGTTTATACTATAAGGGAAATATAGAACGAACAGGAGGGAAGGGTTATACAGATGAATGATTTATATAATCTGAAGGGCAAAACAGCAATCATTACGGGTGGAGGCCGTGGATTAGGACAACAAATGGCAGCTGCATTAGGAGAAGCTGGAGCTAATATTGTTATTTGCTCTCGAAATATAGACAATTGTTTAAAAACTGCAGAAATATTAAAAGAAAAAGGCATTCAGACTCTCGCATTATCATGTGATATAGCAGAGCAAAATGATATTGATTTCGTTATTCAACAAACAATTGATCATTACGGTAAGATTGATATTTTAATTAACAATAGCGGAACTTCATGGATTGCTCCTATTCTTGATTACCCAGAAGATAAATGGGATAAAGTGATGAACATTAATGTAAAAGGCACCTTTTTATTTTCACAGGCAGCCGCAAAAAAAATGGCAGAGCAAAAAAGCGGAAAAATAATTAACATCTCTTCTGTCACAGCATTATATGGAACACACCCGCACTATTTAGATGCAATTGCCTATAATACAAGCAAAGGCGCTATTCTTACCTTAACAAAAGAATTAGCTGTAAAACTTTCAGCGCATAATATTCAAGTCAATGCAATTGCCCCAGGTTTTTTTCCAACAAAAATCACGACAGCTTTAGAAAAATATCAAAAATCGATATTGGCCAAAATTCCTGCAAACAGGTTTGGTACACCCGATGATATAAAAGGCATTACACTATTCTTATCAGGACATGCATCAGATTATATTACAGGACAAACAATTGCTGTAGATGGCGGCTTATCTTCAATGCTTTAACAAAATAGAAAAAGGAAGGATGGAAAAATATGAATGTTACATTTGATTTGTATGAAATCCTTAAAAAAGGAGGGGGCTTACTGCAATTTCGTATAAATGATTTTATTCAGCAGCAATTAAACCGAACAGCAGCCATTCATTTTGCAGGCAGTCACAGTGGCAGTTTAACGAAAAAAATTGAACAGGTTCAGAATTATGTTGAAAGAACTGCATCTATTATTAATCTTCCAACAAAAAACGATTTAACAAATGCTACAAAATTAATCCTGCAATCTGAAGAAAAAATTGATGATTTGGATGAACAGTTTTATAAATTGCAAACGCAAATGAAAGAGATAAAAGAACTTTTACAAGGGCTATCTCCTTCCAATTCCACCACCTTTAGTAATTTTTCCGAACAAGAAGAAGTTATAACAGCCCTTCAACAGGAAATTAAAGACGTTAAACAGACAGTCTCTAAACAAAAGAAACAATTAGCTAAAATACAAAATTCAAGCAACCAATCCAATAAGGCGTAAAATATATGAAAAAAAATAAACTGCATTCCTTTATTGAAGTATTATCATCTCCAGACCCAGAAGTTGGACTTTCTGAAAAATATCCGCTTTGGAAAAAAAACAAAGCAACCTTATGGTATTATCCAGCTAAAAATAAACGATTTAAAGAACCTATTTTTCTTATATATTCTTTAGTTAACAAAGCATATATATTAGATTTGGCTCCTTCTATCAGTCTTATCGAAACATTTACCAATGCGGGGTATGATACCTATTTGATCGACTTTGGCGTTCCTGGATTTGAAGATCGCCATATTACGATTGACGATTATATCATTAAATATATTCAGCAAAGCTACCGTCGTGCAATCAGACATGCTGGAACGGACGAAATGACTGTAATTGGTTTTTGTCTAGGTGGAACGCTAGCTGCTGTTTTTGCTGCCGTTACACCATACAATATAAAAAACTTAATTCTCGCCGTTTCCCCTATCGATTTTTCTACTTTTCCTGTTTATGATTTATGGCTAGATGCTCTTCGCAATGGAGATATTGAGATGGATGAATTAATCGACAAGATCGGCATAGTGCCGCCATCTGCTATTAAATATGGAACTAGATTAATCGTATCTCCTGTGTCTTATGCCCATTATTTAGCCTTATTAAGTCGATCAACAGACCCTATATATCGGGAGAAATGGACTAGAATGAATAAATGGACTCTCGATCATATCGGTTTATCTGGGGAAGCCTTTAAACAATTAAAGAATGATTATATTCGTGATAATAAAATAGTCGAAGGTGGACTTACTATTAATAGTCAACCAGTTGATTTTAAAAAGATCCACTCTAACTTGCTCGTTTTCTCAACAAAAAGCGATCCACTAGTTCCCAGCAGTTTATGTGAGCCTATTATGGACTTAGTTGGAAGCAAGGATAAAACATTTACTTTGTTTGAGGGCGGACATGCGGCATTAGTTGCTAAAGAAACAATGCCCTATCCAATGGAAGAATGGCTTAGAAACCATACTACACTACTTTAAGATACTACTAAAAAAGGAGCTTTTCCAAAAGCTCCTCAGGCTGTAGACAAACGCTCGATTCTTCGTTATTCTCCTTACACCTCATTACTGAGGAACAGTGGATGAACGACTAAGTGCGTATTAAAGGGAAATCGACTAACTTCGCCACGTCCTTATGTCTTCGTCGATTGACTACCGTCCTGCGATCCTGTGATAACGTCGTTCTGACCAACATCCAGTTGCCCGCCGCTCCTCCCAAGACTTCACGCTGTGATGCGACAACCGTTTTCGATCAGCATGAGGTTTCTGCAAAAATGACTTTTTCTACACTCTGAGAGGAGCCCACAAGCTCCTCTTTTTATTACTTTCTAGCTCCTCTAAACCTTTCGACTAATAATGCCAGTGTTCTTGTCATGGCTCCAGTTGCTCCAGCTGTTCCAAGGGGATAAGCGCTCCTTGTTGTTGAAGTTCCGGCAATATCTAAATGAACCCAAGGAGTACCTTCTGCAAATTCTCCGATAAAGGCACCACCCATAATAGCATGACCATCTCTTGTTGGTGAATTATTCAAATCAGCAACTGCGCTGCTTCTTACTTTTTCTTTATGACATTCAAATATTGGCAGCCTCCAAATTTGCTCTCCTGCTGCTTGAGATGCTTCCAATACTTGTTCGAACAATTCCTCATTATTTGTCATGGCGCCAGTTGTTTCCATCCCTAATGCAACAATTACGCCGCCTGTTAATGTCGCTACATCCACTAAGTAGTTTGCTCCATGATGTTTAGCATACGTAACGGCATCAGCTAATACTAAGCGCCCTTCTGCATCTGTATTTAATACCTCGATTGTTTTCCCGCTCATGGAAGTAATCACATCATCTGGTTTAAATGCAGCACCGCTGATCATATTATCAGTAGATGGAATAACAGCGACAACATTTTGTTCTGGTTTTATTTCACCTATTATTTCCATCGCTCCAAGAACAGCAGCTGCACCACCCATATCTGTTTTCATTCCAACAATGCCTGTCTTTGGTTTGATCGAATAACCGCCAGTATCAAATGTGATTCCTTTACCTACTAACCCAATAACATCCTGCCAGTTTTCTTTTCCTTGATATTTAAGTACAATCATTTTTGGTGGTTCAACAGACCCCTGATTTACTGCTAAAAACGCACCCATTCCAAGCTTTAACATATCTTCTTTTTCTAATATTTCGATATCAAAATCATATGTAACAGCAAGGTTTTGAGCATATTCAGCCAAATCGGATGCCTTTAACATATTGCCAGGCAGATTTACTAAATCACGAGCAGAATTTGTACCTCTTCCATACACAAATCCAACATACAATGATGCTTCAACTTCTTGCTGATCTGCTTTACTGAAGACAGTAATTGCTTCGATCCTTTTTTCTGGTTCATTTGATTTTTGCTTATAGCCGGCAAATTCATATGTTGACAATGCAAATGCTTCACTAAATGCATGCGATACTTCTGATGCATTTAGTTTTTCTGTTACAAAAGAATCAATGTAAACAGATGTTTCCTTCCATTTGTCTTTTTTAATTTCTTTCCATGCTGCTCCAAACACTTCTTTTAATTTATCAAATGTTAATTCTTTCTCTTTGCCTAAACCTACAAAAATAATTCTTTTCGTCCCAATTTTTCCAAATGTATGTATTTTAGCAAGACTCTTTTGCTTGGCTGATATATCGCCGCTTTTCACTAAATTTGTCAGTTCTCCTTGAAAGTGCGTATCCAACTCAGCCAGTTTTCCTGCTAATTTAATCGATTTCTCAAAGATACCGATAATAATGCTTTCCTGTTTATAAGAAAAATCCCATTCCGATTGATAGTTAAACATTTGTATGAACCATCCTTTCCCTATTATTATACCCAAATAGAACAATATTTCGTATAGCTAATTTTTAAAAATCATAGAAGAGGAAAAAGCTTATTAGCAGGTAAAACAAAGCTATATTGGTTATGTTATAATAAATAAGCCAGTACAGCCCCAAATAAATTACTTTTGAAATGATGATGTACGATTCCAATTGAATACACCCATATATTCTTTTGCATTTGGCATATCTTCTATTAAATTTCCTAACTCCATGCAATTAATCCCTTCTGATTTAAGAATGTATAAAGTGAAACACCAATACTAGGGGGTTCCTTCATCCCAACTGTTGGTAAGTTGCTATTTACAGGATAAACACAAAAATGTTTCTACAGGACATGGTGATTTTCATTTGTGTTCCCTAAATCGAAGGGTTTAACGTGGCGTTTTTCCCTAACTTAATCTTAGAGATGGGTGTTTACTGCTCGTTAATTCGGGATAAATTAGGGTAAATATACTACAAAACTGTTTAAACTACATAAATATGAGGTGATTTAGTTGGAATTATTATTTAATTTCCCCTTACTTGCCAGCTTAGCTGCCATTTTCTTTGCTCAATTTGTCAAAGTTCCGATCACATTTTTTATTACAAAAAAAATTGATTGGTCCTTACTGACGAGCACTGGAGGCATGCCAAGCTCCCATTCTGCAGCTGTTACCGCTTTAACTACAGGTGTAGCTCTTGAAACTGGTGCTGATACACCATTATTTGCTGTAGCAGCTATATTTGCCATTATTACAATGTTTGATGCAACTGGCGTAAGAAGGCAGGCTGGTGAACAAGCAATCGTTTTAAATCAGTTAGTCACTGATTTCAATAAATTTTTAACGGATGCAAAAGGGTGGCAAAATAAACCAGAACAACAAAAAAGAAAACAATTAAAGGAATTACTTGGTCATAAACCAATTGAAGTATTTTTTGGAGGTTTAACAGGAATTGCACTGACCCTTATTCTTGATATGATTATTCATTCTTAAATTAAAAGAGGATGCCAAGTCTCATTATTAAATGATTTTTGGCATCCTCTTTTGTCGGAGAATGAGATTATTCTTAACATAAAAAATAATCTAGTTCATACGCCGCTTAACAAGCTCCTTCGCTTTTCTTTTGGCTGTTTTCGTTTTCGTATAGATTGTTTGCTTTTAAATTCGCAGACTGAATACTTCTTCTCCAAATTTTCATATAAAAAACAACAAACTTTGAGAAAACAGCTTTTCTTTTTAACTTTCGGATTTTGTATATTGTTGGCGGAAAACTTGCATGGATTTTTTCTCGTTTAAATTTTTTAACGTTTGTTCTGTTAAGGTTCCATTTCCCATTTCCAGTATGTATACATCCAATGTTTTTTTGCCCCAATTGTTATATACATCTTCAACCGATTGATAATATAAATCTAGTTTGTTACCTTTTATAGCGGAACCTGTATCTGCTACCACACCAAAACCGTAGCCTCGAATAAATAAAATGGTACCGATTGGAAATACATTTGGATCAGCTGCAATTGTACTATACAAATCTCTTTTTACTTTTACACCTGAATAAGTAATTCCAAATTGGGGATCGCTTGGATTTTTGCCTGTGGACTCAAAACCTGCTGTATATCCTGTTGCTACAACCCTCTTCTTTGGGTAAGGTGACCAATCTCTATTTTCTAATAAAGGAGGTTCGCCTGTTACTTCTTTACTGGAAGAAATCTGTGTCTTCTCTGAGAATATATGCTGTAGATTCTTTAATGCTATACCGATTGACTTTAATTTATGATCCAAATGTGATTCTTCTTTACTTTCAATAGCACCTTGATCATTCGAATGAGAATAGGAACTTGCTTCTACACCTGAAATAGATTGGAATGTTGTTAATAATGCAGCAATAAAAAGCATTAGCATTCCTACTCTTTTTAAATACTTTTTAAAAAAATTCATTCTTTCACTCCTCCCAAACCTATTCATTTCCCATATTTAAAGGAAATATTCATAAATAGTAGAAAAGGAGGTCTTTTCACCTAGTTAATTGGGTGAACTCTAAAATAACATTGTTTTATTCAATGAATATACTATTACCAATACAGTTTCTATTTTTTCCTTATTATAGATTCATAAGATTCTTTTTTTGGCGCATTTCCCCATAAATTATCTGCATAAAGTTTTTCATATTTAGTATTATGTAATCAGGATTTACATGTGGGTTAATGCTGCATACTATGATATGATAGATCGTAATTAATAATATAATTTTACATTGGAGGTTTACAGGCATTGAAAGAGGATCAAACAATTTATGATATTACGGTTATAGGTGGCGGGCCTGTTGGCATGTTCACTGCATTTTATGGTGGAATGAGACAAGCTACTGTTAAAATTATTGAAAGTCTTCCTCAATTAGGTGGTCAGCTTTCCGCACTATATCCTGAAAAATATATCTATGATATTGCCGCTTTTCCTAAAATTCGCGCACAAGAATTAGTGGATAATTTAAAAGAGCAAATGTCAAAATTCGAGCAAAATATTGTGCTAGAGCAAGCTGTTCAAACAGTAGAAAAGCAAGGCGATGGCATCTTTAAATTAACAACGGATAAAGAAGTTCACTTTTCTAAAACGATTGTCATTACAGCTGGAAATGGAGCTTTTCAACCTCGTAGATTAGAACTAGAAGAAGCAAAAAATTACGAAGGAAAAAATCTTCATTATTTCATCAATGATTTAAATCAATTTGCCGGAAAAAAAGTAATCATTTTTGGCGGCGGCGATTCTGCAGTTGACTGGTCTTTAATGCTTGAGCCAATTGCTGATACCGTTTATCTGGCTCATAGACGCGACAAATTCCGTGCACATGAACACAGTGTAGAAAATTTAAAAAATTCGAAAGTAAAGATAAAAACTCCATTTGTTCCAACTGAACTCGTAGGGAATGAAGAAGGAATCAAGCAAGTAGTTTTAGAAAATGCATTAACACAAGAAAAAGAAATTGTTGATGTGGATGCTGTTATCGTTAACTACGGATTTGTATCCTCATTAGGCCCGATTAAAGGTTGGGGTCTAGAAATTGAGAAAAATTCCATTGTTGTAAACAGTAAAATGGAAACAAATATCCCAGGAATATATGCAGCAGGCGATATTTGCACATATGATGGAAAAGTAAAATTAATTGCCTCTGGATTCGGCGAAGCACCAACTTCGGTAAATAACGCAAAAGCCTATTTAGATCCAAAAGCACGTGTTCAGCCACTTCACAGCACATCAATGTTTAAATAAGAAAAGCGCAAGCGCCTTGCTCATTGCCGTACGAACTGGAAGGGCTTCGACTGAGATAAAGGAAACACGATGAGCGTTAGCGAATCGATGTTGACTTATCGTAGGGAGGAGACCTGAAGTTCGATAGGCAATAGGCGCTGGAGCTAGACAGCTATCTGACTTAAGAAAACTTATCTTTCTTACCTCTAAAGAAAGGATGGATGGTAGAAATCATTCATCCTTTTTTTGCTCAAAATAACTTTAAACTTAGCACAAACTAAAGGCTGATTTCAAAGTTTGTTGTTTTTTTATATAAAAAAACATTTGGAAAAGCATTTCTTAGCAGCCTGCATACACGTGGACTCCTGTGGGAATGCGAAAAAGACTCGGGCGCCCACAGCACAGGAGCTTATGCGACGAGGAGGCTCGGCGCTCGCTAAACGGACGAAGTGTATGCAGGCTGTGCGTTTAAAAGCAAAAATCTATACGAAAACAGCCGAACTAAAAGAAAAGTTATTGTCAGCAAATAGGCAAACGTTTCGTTTTAAAAATCTTTCTAAGTAGAAATGGGACATCGATTTTTTTTGTAGGCTCCCCAATAAAAATCATGCGAATGCTTTCCATGGCTTGATGATTTCTCAATTCAACTGGTAATCCCACCATAGAATCTGCTGGGATAATTATTTGTTTTATTTCCTCTGTTTGATAATCTGCTAGAAGCTTTACATACCCTTTCCATTCGTATACACTTGCATTGTTAATTAGTAGAAAATAATTGGTTTTTCCAACCATACGAGCTTCTTTTGCGAACATAGAATCCTCAAATATTTTAATAGAAAATAAATCGTGTTTTTCATCAGCATTTCCCACTTTTTTAACCGATTCAAAATATTTGTTTGCAAATAATGAATCCTTATCATCATAAACTTCTAAAGAAAAATACAGCGGATCAAAAATTTCATGTTGTTTTGAATTTTTTTCTTCTTTTTCTTTCCAGACAAAGTATCTTTCTAAAAAAATGTAAACAGTATGTGTTCCTGCTGGCAGCCCTTTTAAAGTAAACCGAACCTTCACCTTTCCGTTTTTCGGCACATCCATTATATGATACGCTGCTTTTTCACCGTTAAACTCCATTATCAAAGTTGATTGAGGATTCTCCATAACAGGATAAAGGATCATTTTCTCTTCTTCTGGCATATTAACGGTTAATAGAAAAGTACCTTCTAACTCCCCTTTCCTATTTGTTTTAAACGCTAATTTATTACGATCAATTACAAATTCCTCTTCCATCCTTATTTCTGCCCATCGACGATTTTCTGTTATCATCCTTCCTACCAACTCCCATTACATTCTGTATCCTTTCTCCACTTCCAATAATTTAAGAATGATAAAAAATACCTCCTCAAATCATAATGTTTTTCCATATTATGAATGAGAAGGCATAAATCAAGTCTTTATTCAATTAACACTCTTCAGGAGTACCAGCATTCGTAGCAGTCTTAAAGGAAGAACCGCAGCCGCATGATGCAATCGCATTTGGATTATCGATGGTGAACCCTCCGCCCATCATGGATTGTTTATAATCAATTTTGGTTCCTTTTAATATCGCTGAATCGTTTTGGTCTACAATTAATTGAATGCCATGCTGTTCTGAAAATAAATCATTTTCTTCTTGTTCTGCTGCAAATCCCATACCATAAGATAAACCGCTGCATCCTCCGCCTCTAACTGCTACTCTTAAATAAGTAGTATCCTCTTCACTTTCTTTCATCATTTCTTTTATTTGAAGAGCCGCAGCTTCTGTAAGAATCACAATATCTTCTGTCATTGTCCTATTTCCTCCCTTATCTCGCATTACTTATAGTATATACTTCGAATTATATCTACTCAACTGAATCGATTTTGGAAATTTTTTTGTAATCTATATATACTGTCTTATCCGCTTTCCTCCCACCACTACTTTTTACTTATTTTTTTAAAAAATAGGTATATATTCACGATATGTTGTATAATAAATATACGAAACAATGTACCATATTACCTAGATAAAGAAGGTGTAATTATGACCGCGATTGATCCTCTGTATGATAAGAAATGTACTTGTCCGTTGTGCAATACTTCTTTTACTACAAAGAAAATTCGCTTGCGCTTTATAAAGATGACTAATTTAGATACAGATTTCTTTCCAACTTATGCGGATCATAACCCTCTTCTTTACTATATAAATGTATGTCCAGACTGCGGTTTTTCTTTTCATGAAAAGACATCTTCCAGCCTTTCACTTAATGAAAAAATGCTGTTGATTGAAAAGGTATGCAGCAGATGGATACCTCGTTCATTCGGAAGCATCCGCACTGTAAAAGACGCTTTGATCACTTACAAACTTGCAGCATACTGCGCTCTTTTAAGAAAAGAACGACATATAATCATTGCAGGAATGTATATTAGAATAGCCTGGTTGTATCGTTCGCAGAAAAAAAGGAAGCAAGAAAAGCGTTTTATGAAGCTTGCATTAAAGGAATATGAAGCTTCTTACATGACCGGTGACTTTAAAGGAACAAAAGTTACTGAACTACAAACGATGTATTTAATAGGCGAATTATTTAGAAGAATGGGCCAAATAAACGAAGCAACTAAATATTTCTCAAGAGTGATTGAAAAGCAAAGCAAAACAACGGAGACCAACATTATTCAACTAGCGAAAGATGGATGGCATAAAATAAGGGAAGTTCAACAAATATAGAAAAGGAGATCTAAGGGCTTTATAAGCCCTAGATCTCCTTTTTGCATTAAAGCTTTTAGATTTATCCCACTCTTAACGGGCAGTAAGACCCCACCTCAAGATGCCGAGAAATCGAAGAAGCTAGGTGGGGGATGAGGAAAAACCCCCACTGATGGAAGTTTACTTTATCATTTTGCATTGGCTTTCTTCAAAGTTATTACAACATTGGATTTTCTTCTAGAAACAGATATACATTCGCTACTAGCTGTTCTGATGTTTCTGCAGTGACAACTTCTCCGTTTACTAATGCATATAATGATTCTCCGCACTGTCCGCATAATCCTAAACAGCCATAATCCAAAACATCCAAATCCTCATCTTGTTCTAATATCTCTTTAGCCTCTTGAGAACCAGAAGATAAGTTGCTTAAACAAAACTCTATAATTGGTTTTAACAAGTTTCTCACCTCTTTAAGTAAAAAAAGAGCAAGCGCCTTGCACTTAGCCGTACGGGACACTGCTCTAGGTTTAAAATTTTTATCCTTTTAAAACTTATAGTATCTTTTTTCATTTTAATAATCAAGAATAAAGAACCTCCTACTCATAATATACTATTAGGAAAACAATTTTATATTTCATCTAAAAAAAGCAACCTTTTCACAAAAAAATAGGATCTAATTTAAAAGGGGAAATGTTATGAAAAATCTCGTTATTCTCGGAGGTGGCTATGGTGGGATGAAAATTCTAACGAGTATTATTCCCAACTTGCCATACAATGTACTTGTTACCCTTATTGATAAAGCTCCATTCCATTTTTTAAAAACAGAGTATTATGCATTAGCAGCTGGAACTGTTTCAGATAAACATATACGCATCCCATTTCCTAAACATCCACAAGTCTCATTGATAAATGGTGAGGTTTCCTCTCTTGATTTAGATAAGAAAAAGATTTTGTTAAAAAATAAGGAACCCATACATTTTGATGATCTAATTATCGGCCTCGGATGTGAGGATAACTACCATAATATACCTGGTGCAGATACATATACACATAGCATTCAAAGTGTGAATAAATCACAAAAAACATATAATCACTTAAATGAATTGGAGCCAAATTCATGCGTTGCCATTATTGGTGGTGGATTAAGCGGTGTAGAATTAGCTGCTGAATTAACGGAAAATAGATCTGATTTAAGGATCACCTTATTTGATAGTGGAAAAATGATTCTGTCCTCTTATCCAGCTCGCGTCAGCAGATATGTAAAAAAATGGTTTGAAACCCATGGAGTAGCGATAGTCCGTAACAGCAATATAACTAGGATCGAAAAAAATATCGTATATAACCATGCAGAAGCAATTTTTTTTGATTGTATTGTTTGGACAGCAGGTGTAAAACCAAATAGTGTCGTACAGAAATTACCTGTAGAAAAAGACAAAAAGGGGAGGGTTCTTTTAACAAAATATCATCATTTGCATCATAATGAACATGTATTTGTAGTGGGAGATTGTGCCAGCTTAAATAAACCGCCAAGCGCCCAGCTTGCAGAAGGACAGGCCGAACAAATTGCAAGTGTATTAATCGCACGCTGGAAGGGGGAAAAACTGCCCGAATATATGCCTGAGATTAGACTAAAAGGGATTTTAGGCTCGTTAGGAAAAAAGCACGGATTTGGCCTTGTTGCAAATAAACCTTTAACAGGAAGAGTGCCTCGTTTAATAAAGCTAGGGGTTCTATGGAAGGATAAAACCAAAAAAAGACAGTTTTCCAAATAAATCCATCTTATATTATATATCTCCATATTTATACATTCGGGAGATCCATTGGTGTCGAGCTTCGATATACAGAATGTATTATTTGCAGCGGAAGACATGGCGTACATAATCTGCCAGTCCGTACGGCAATGTTCAAGACGCTTCCGCTTTTCTATTGTCTTGCTTCGAAGTACAGATGTACAAGTGTCGGTGTTGCCACTGACTAAAAGGATGCGAGTCAATCTACGAAGACATAAGGCCGTGGCGAAGTTAGTCGATTTTCCTTTTTTCTGCGAACTTAGCCGACCAGCACCCAACGACTCCGTACTTCGCTCTCCTCCTTACGATAAGTCAACATCGATTTGCTTACGCTCATCGTGTTTCCTTTATCCACCGGTTAACGGATAGTAGTTTCTCTTTTTCAGTTAGATTCTGCTACAAAGTAAGAAGCCAAGTCTTAATAAAGAAACTGTCCGTAAACGACCGATCGACTTATCTAATACGGCGCGCTCCAGTCCGTGTGTCGTTAAACAGGCGCTTTCGCTTTCTATTTACATGCTGACATATCCGTATTTTTCAAATTCAGCGTAAATGTTTTTTAATCGTGGATTGCCTTCGCCGACTATTTCCCCTTCGATGACTACAACTGGGTAAAATAAATCTTCATCAATTATTTTTTTACAGAATGCATCTTTTTTGTCATCTTGTTGTGGTTGAAATATATCATAATAGTGGATGGTGAATTTTTGTCCAGGGAACTTTCGTCCAATTGCAGCCTGCAGCCATTCATACGTATCTTTTGATGAAGGCAAATTAACACAGCTTGCGCATAGTTGTTCAGCCCCGTATATACTCACTTCTATTTCCTTTTTCATTTTACCGTTCTCCCTTTTTACTTGTGGAATTCACAATCTCTTTTATAAATTAGCTAGCAAAAAATCCACTTTTTATTTGTCGTATCCAATTATTGTTTATTGTTTTTCGAATTTCTAGAATAGATTTTTTCCCTTATTGTGATTATAATAAATAATAGGAAAGGAGTCGATATGTATGGCTAGTGTTGAAATGAAAGAACAAGTACAGGAAGTATTAGATAAATTACGTCCCTTCCTATTAAGAGATGGTGGAGACTGTGAATTAGTAGATGTCGAAGATGGTATCGTAAAACTACGTTTACTAGGAGCTTGCGGCAGCTGCCCAAGTTCTACTATTACATTAAAAGCAGGTATTGAACGTGCATTATTAGAAGAAGTGCCTGGTGTTATGGAAGTAGAACAAGTATTTTAAATACTGACTAATGAAGAAGGTACCTAAAAAAATTAAGACCCGATCTAATCTTTTTCTCTATCTGTTGCAGACAAGAAAAAAACAGATCTGGATCTAATTTTTTAGGTACCTTCTTCTATTTTTTAGATTGGAAGAACGTTTTTTGCTACTTCACTGCCTGTAAAATCAACTTGCAAAGGCAAATATTCCATATTTGGCAGCAATTCTTTCAATCCCTTTATAACCGTAGAGGTTTGTCCCTTTTTTATAAAGCATAAGACGGTAGGACCAGCACCACTCAAAGCCACGCCATATGCACCAAACTCAATGGCGTGGTCTTCAATTTTTTGCAAATGTGGGACAATACTTTTTCGGTAAGGCTGATGGTATTTATCTTTTATCATCATTTTACCTGCAAGCTCATAATTTCCTGATAGTAGTGCTGCTACTAACAAATTGGATATAGCCCCTGCTGCAACAGCTTCAGAAAAAGTCCATGTATCCGGCAAAACGCCTCGAGAGGATTTTGTCAGCAATTCTTCTGTTGGAACAACTGCAAGCAGTTCTAAATCAACTGAATGAATCACTTCAACATCTACTTCTTCTTCTATTTGACACCCGACTATTAAGCCCCCAAATATACTAGCACCTACATTATCTGGATGACCTTCCATATTCGATGCTATGCGGAATTTTTCTTTTTTGGACAGATTTAATTCACATAGACTATCGGCCAGCTCAATACCAGCTACAATCGCAGAAGCACTAGAACCTAATCCTCTAGCTAAGGGGATATCACTTGCCACTTTTATTTTGCAAACTGGCAGTTCCTTATTATATTTCTCAGCAACGGCAGCAGCAGTTTGTACAATAAAATTTGTTTCATCCTTTGGAAATTGTTCCAAATCTTTTGTTAATGAAATAACTTCCCATTTATCTGCAGGCGAAACTTCCAAAGTTAAGTACAAATCAAGCGCTAATCCAATACTATCGAAGCCTGGTCCTAAATTTGCAGAACTAGCAGGCACCTTTATTTGAAGCATATCGCTTTCGTTCATATATGAACTACTCCCTTGATGTGTTCAGCCACCGCTTTCCCATCATTTGGAAGAAGCACAGGTTTAATTGGACTCACATCAATAGCAGTATTTGGATCTTTCAACCCGTTCCCTGTTAAAATAGCAACAATTTTGCTTCCTTTTGGAATTTTGCCATTTTGAATATGTTTATATAGACCTGCAATAGATGCACAAGAACCTGGCTCTGCAAATACGCCTTCTGTGGCAGCTATTTTTCGATAAGCTGCTACAATTTCTTCATCTGTAACTTCATCGATAATTCCTTTTGATTCTTCTTGTGCTTGTACTGCCAATTTCCAGCTGGCAGGATTTCCAATGCGAATCGCTGTTGCAATTGTCTCAGGATTTTCAAATACTTTATTATGCACGATTGCTGCAGCTCCTGCAGCTTCAAATCCATGAATTTTTGGAAGGCCAGTCTGCTTCGCTGCATGATATTCTTTAAAACCTTTCCAGTATGCACTAATATTACCTGCATTTCCTACTGGGATAGCTAAAATATCTGGTGCTCCTCCAAGCTGATCACAAACTTCAAATGCAGCCGTTTTTTGCCCTTCTAAACGATAAGGGTTAACTGAATTAACCAGTGCCACTGGTTCTGTCTCACTGATCTTTCGCACCATTTGCAATGCCTGATCAAAATTTCCCTCGATAGAAATAATTTCAGCTCCATACATAACTGCCTGCGCTAATTTCCCCATCGCGATTTTGCCTTCTGGAATAACCACAATACAACGCATACCAGCGCGAGTAGCATATGCTGCAGCTGCTGCTGAAGTATTACCAGTTGATGCACAAATAACAGTAGAATTTCCTTCCTCTTTCGCTTTAGCTACTGCCATTACCATACCTCTATCTTTAAACGACCCTGTTGGGTTAGTACCTTCTGTTTTTACATAAAGTTCAACTCCCCATTCTTCAGAAAGCTTATCCAACTTAATTAATGGCGTGTTTCCCTCATTTAACGTTAACATAGGAGTTGAATCATTAATTGGCAAAAATTCTTTATACTCTTCTAAAAGGCCTTTCCATCTCATTACTTTGTTCCTCCTTCTACACGGTACGAGCTTTTCACTGTTCGAACAGTTTTTAAGTCTCTTAATTGATTTAGAATATTTTCATAGTTTGATAACGAAGCATCATGTGTTACTACAACGATTTCTGCTAATCCTTTTTCTTTAACAGGCAATTGTAAAATTTTCTCAAAACTCACACTGTGCTGGGAGAATATGGAGGTGATTTCTGCAAAGACTCCAACCTCATCTTCCACTTGCAATCGAAGGAAGTATTTTGAAAATATTTCATTCGCTTCTTTTAGCTTTTTCTTATATTGCGGAGCTACCGCACCTTTTCCATTTACACCAAGTCTCATGTTTTTTAGGACATTCACTAGGTCAGAAACAACTGCAGTTGCTGTTGGCAAGCTGCCTGCTCCCGGTCCATAAAACATCGTTTCACCAACTGCTTCTCCATAAACATATACTGCATTAAACTCATCATTAACAGCAGCAAGAGGATGACTGTCGATTAAAAAAGTTGGCTGGACACTCACTTCTACCTTCTCTTCATGGCGCTGCGCCACCCCGATAAGTTTCATCGTATAGCCTAGTTGTTTTCCATATCGAATATCTTCTTCTGTAACATTTGAAATTCCTTCTACTTTTACATCGTCTAAGCTAATATTCATGGAAAACCCTAGTGTAGCAAGAATCGTCATTTTGCGAGCGGCATCTAATCCTTCCACATCTGAGGTTGGATCACTTTCAGCATATCCCAATTCTTGTGCTTCTTTAAGAACCTCTGCATACGCACTGCCTTGCTTGCTCATTTTAGTTAGGATAAAATTGGTAGTTCCATTTACGATACCCATCAATTTAACAATGCGATCTGATGCCAATCCATCTACAAGACCTCGGAGAATAGGAATTCCGCCAGCAACACTTGCTTCATAAAAAAGATCACAATTATTTTGGCTTGCCTGCTGCAATAATTTTGCTCCATATACTGCCATTAAATCTTTATTTGCGGTTACTACATGTTTTTTATTATTTAATGCTTTTATTAAGCATTCTTTTGTTTCTTCTACACCGCCCATTACCTCAATAATAACATCTATATCAGGATCATTTAATATTTCATCTAGATCTGTCGTCAATAAATCTTGAGAAATATCTCTTTCTTTATTTGTATTTTTTACAAGTATTTTCTTTACTTTTACTGGACAGCCTACTTGGTGCATAATCTTATCTTGATGATTTTCAATAATTTTAACAACACCTGAGCCAACTGTTCCTAGTCCAAGCAATCCGATTGAGATTGTTTCCATCTGTTTTCCCCCTAAAGATGTTCTCTATAAATGAACAACTGTCTACCTATAGTAGACATTATAGTGTTAGTTTACTTTTTTTACAAGGGGTGTTTTTTAGAATCTTTTATTAAATCTTTCCAACTGGTTTCTTTTATCGAATAGTATGACATTTCACAAGCATAAATTTTTCTTTATTATCTATACAGTATATCTATCCTAAAATTAGATAACTTTCTAGCTCCAAAGTATAAGATATACAATTGCAATGTTCCAACAGACTCAAAGAAAGCAAGTCAGTCAATTATCCTTCATCTGAATGCTTTAATCGGCAGTCATTCCGACTATGAGCAAGGGCGCTTGCGCTTTTATCCCACTCTTAACGGGAAGTAAGACCCCAATGTCATCAACTTAAGATTCCATAAATTGTAATACTTTAAAAGTGATTGGTTTGGAGAGGCGTCTGCTCGACTCCTATGGGAATTGCGAGACAGGTGAGACCCCCACAGGAGGGTCTGCGACGAGGAGGCTCAAGCGTAGCCCCATGGAAAGCGAGCGGTAAGCCTCGGAAAACTTACGCATACTCCCATTTTTTATTCGATTTCCAATATATTGAAGTTCAGCTTGATGACTTGAGTAAGACCCCCACCTCAAGATGCCGAGAAATCGAGGAAGCTAGGTAGAGGATAACTGCCCGTTAAGAGTGGGATAAGTGCAACTAACCATCAGTGGGGGATGAGGAAAAACCCCCACTGATGGAAGTTTACTTTATTTTCCTGCTATTCCTTTGCTTTTCTTCATTATATAGGAACAGCAGTTGATTTCAACCATCCTTTTTCTTATCTTTTATAAAACATTCTATTATTTCTATAAGAAAAGGGAGCAGATTTTACATGTGAGAAATACTCCCATTAAACTGCTCTATACCTTCTATTTAATTTGTCAGCCAATCTACTGTCGGAATTTTCATTTTTCTCACAGGAACTTCTACATTTTCAAAAAACTCTCGTAAAAACTGTTCCGATTCCTTTGAATGGCTTAAATATTTTTTCATCCGATCTTCCAAAAATAAACGGTCTTCTTCATGAACTGCTGAATAAAAGTCCTCAATACATTCTACATAATGAAGGGGAAACATTAATCTAGCATAAACTAGTCTCCATGAAAATGAACTTAAGGGCATTATGGTTTGGTAGTCCGCAAAAAATTTCTTTACGTCCCGATGATATGTTTTTATATTGCGAAAATATCTTTCTCTCGACCATTCTGCCAAATCTCTTCCACAATGATCAAATACCCAATCAAAAGGATTCTTCATATAATAATTCCCCATCCATGTTTCTTTCACAAAGCGATTGTGACAAATGGTGCCGCTGTCTACTGCATCTGGTTCATCATCTAATTCTGTATCTACCAAATATTGAATGGCATTTTCAGCCATTCCCATATAATAAGGAAAGGACTCAAGAAACATACGATCAAATTCACTTTCTGGCTGTTTATAAAGCATCGTGTTCCAAAACGCTTCTATTTGATCTATACGTTTTTCCCATAGTCCTTTCCATTGTCCAATCCGACTAATATTTTCTACATTGAAAGGAACCGTTCTTCCTCTATAATGAAATTTCCCAAGCTTTCTGCCTATTTGTTTGAATGTGAAGCTGCTTACATTTTCATTTACAATAACACAATAGCTCTGCTTCTCTACTTCTACTTTGGTATCCCCATCCTTTGATTGTAAAAATGTTCCTACCTGTCGATCTCCACGACTCAGTAAATGTTCGGATAACCTCTCTAATTCTGCTAGCTCCTCCACTTTCTTTTGAGCGATTGGCACTAATGTATACAATTTGTCCTTATCTACACACGCTTCATAATCACCCAGTCTCATTTCATCATTTACTTCTATTCCATACTTGCTTATTAAGATCTGTCGAATCATTTTATCCCTCCTTATTGATTCTGTTATAAAAGTATATGATGTCGTTGAAAAAACTTGTTTTTTTCTTCTATTTATAAAGTGAACCTTCCATCAGTGAAGGTTTTCTTCCTCCCCACTGATGGAAAGCTTGCGATCCACAGGAAGTGACGACCTTAGTTTGTGCACCTCCAGTTATCTCCCACCTAGCTTCCTCGATTTCTCAGCATCTTGAGGTGGGAGCCTTACTGCCCGTTAAGAGTGGGATAAATAATTATGAGAAAATTTACCATTGCCTTGATTTTTAAAGTTGGAAAGGATAAAAGATAGCACTTATTGATTTTAAGCATAAAATAATAAGCACTACGTATATATAGTGCTTACAATAGAAGAAAAGGTGAAGTATATGACTTATAAAGATATTACAGAACAAACAGCCAGAAAATGGTTAACTGAACGAGGAGTACACATACAGGATATTGCAGATCTTGTATATGTTTTACAGGAAAAATATCATAAAAACTTAAAAATGTCTGATTGCTTAGAAAATGTCGAACGTGTACTTTCTAAAAGAGAAGTACAGAATGCCATTTTAACAGGAATTCAGCTGGACATACTTGCAGAAAAGAAAATGCTCGAAGCTCCGCTGCAATCCATTGTGGAAAGCGATGAAAGCTTATATGGAGTAGATGAAGTATTAGCATTTTCTATTGTTAACGTATATGGTTCTATCGGATTCACAAATTATGGGTATGTTGATAAATTAAAGCCAGGCATTTTGAAAAAATTAAACGATAAATCCACAGGAGAATGCCATACTTTTTTAGATGATATTGTCGGCGCAATTGCAGCAGCAGCCTCAAGCAGGCTTGCTCATCGAGCAGTAGGGGAAGAATAAATAGACAATCTATGGCCCCTAAAACTTCAACAGAACTCCACCCTGCCCTTTAATATTAGAAAAAAATAAGGCGAGCCATTCATAATACACATTAATCAACAATAATAACCGTAAAGAATCTCTAAATATTCTTTGCGGTTATTATACATCTTTTTTTATGTACATAAAGATGTATAATTCATTTTAGCCCATTCTCTTTTTATGTTTCCATTATACAAAAACGCTGAAAATAGGTTTACTCCAATAAACAACATACTTCTTTTTACTACCAATTTATTTCAAACCAATTTTTATTTAAAGACAAAAAGGGACTAAATGAAGCTAAACACATTCATTATATAAACCACAGGCACTAAAAGTTTTTAATTTCCTGCAAATAAATAAAAGAATGCTAAGTCATTTAAACTCAGCATTCTTTTTGTGTTAATCATTTTCTATACTAGGAGAGAATTGTTTACTATAAGACGATATAAATGTCCTATTAAATAATTGCCTTTATTAAGCAAGCAATTATTTAATTAACTCCCATTCCTCTAAACTGTTGACAGTAAAGGTAGGTTTTTGTTCAATTGCTGCTAATTGCACTTGTGTTGTAACACCAGTATGTACTAAAATCGTGTCAATATCAGCATGAATTCCTGCTAGTATATCCGTATGATAATTATCGCCAACCATGGCCACTTCTTCTTTAGCCAAACCGAGAATTTTAATTGCTTGATCTACTATTATTGATTCAGGTTTTCCAATTACAAGCGGCTTTGATTGTGTAGAAACAGTTATTACCGAAGATAATGCACCATTTCCTGGCAGCAATCCTCTTTCTGTCGGTAACGCTGTATCTCCATTGGTGATAATATAGGAAGCACCTTGACGTACCGCTAAACATGCAATCGTTAATTTCTCATAATTTATTTGCTGATCCATTCCTACCACTACATAATCTACTTCTGCATTTCCATCAGATAACGTCAATTTCTTATCAAGCAGCGCATTTTTTAATCCTTCTTCTCCAATCATAAATACACTTGCCTTTGCATTTTCCAAGCTTATATAATTGGCAGCTGCCATTGCAGATGTAAATACATCTTCTTTTTTTGCCGGTATTTGAAACTCCCTTAATTTTTGTGCAACTTGTTCCGGTGTTTTAGTAGAATTATTTGTGACATATAAATAGGGAATATTTTCAGCTATTAGTCTTTTTACGAAGTCAGCAGCTTCCTGAATAACTTCTGTTCCTTTATACATTGTTCCATCTAAATCAATTAAGTATCCGTTATACTTTTTCATGCTAATAACTCCTTTTTAAAAAATGCAACAGTTTGGTCTTCCTGCTCCTCCTTTAATTTTTAAAAGCACTAACTGGTCCTAGTTCATGAATTAAATAGTTATCTATTGCGGTTACAAACTCTCGTAATGAAGATAGATGCTTTGAAAAAGCTGCATAAAGCTCATTATGTTTAATATTTGTGTAATCTTGAACTAATTGTTTTCTATAAGCTAACAGCAGCTTTAAATCATCGCCGATAGTACTCGAAAATACTTTTTCATCTGTTAAAATATCGATAATATCATCATAGCTTCCTGGGTCTCTCATAATGAATCCATCAATCATGCTATTTCCTACATCTAAAACTACTTCTATCATCATGTGGGAAATTCTTTCCAAAGCAGCTTTTTCCAAAGGGGTTTTCCATATTGATTGTTTCCCTAACAAATCAATATTTGTTTGCAAATACTGCAATTGACACTCCATTTTGCTCCGATCAACGAAATACATTGTCTAATCCCTTCCCCCATTATAGAGTTTGCAGACTATTGCTTAAACTAGTTGGTCTCGCATAAAAGTAGCCTTGTGCAAGATCCACTTTATTGCGTAAAAGAACGGAAGCCTCTTCAGCACTTTCAATCCCTTCAGCTACTACAATACTTCCAACTTCATTTGCAATTAATAATAGACCTTTTAACATAGACTCTTTTACAGAATTTTTATCAATATTTTGAATAACAGATCGATCAATTTTTATTATATCTGGCATAATCTCGCTAATAGAATTTAAGCTTGCATATCCCGCTCCAGTATCATCTACTGCAATACGAAATCCTAATGTTCGAAGAATTCTCAAATTAGAGATAAAGTATTCTAAACCTTCAATCGAGTCTCTCTCCGTTACTTCAATAATTATTTTATTCGGCGCAATATTTTTATTATTATTCAATAACCCTTTTAAATCCCGAACAAAACGTGGATTGCCGATAGTCAGAGGCGTAAAATTAATAAATATATCCTGCTGCCATCTTGTCAGCTTTATTTGCTCTAATGTTTTTTCTAAGACAATCATTTCTAAGTCATATAAAAATCTCGTTTGTCTTGCAACTGAAAATAGATTCAACGGACTTTCTAAAGGAGTTCCTCTTGGACCTCTTGTCAACATTTCACAAGCACGAACCTCATTTGTTTCGACGTCCAAAATTGGTTGAGCCAACAAACAAATAGCTTTCTGTTCTACGATTTTGCTTAAGGCATAGACCATTTCATTAAATTCAGATTTCTTGCGCTTCATTGCCATTATTAACGCCTGCTGATGCGCATTATATATAGACTCATTGATGCTAATATACTTATTCTCCAGAAACATATAACCAGTATGAAAAATTATTGGCACCTCTGCTTCCGCTTCTTTCATATATTTTTCTACATTTTGTAGGACAACTTTGATGGTGGTTTCGGTTTCCGCTACACAATCTAAATGATGATCAATTCGTATCAACATGGTTACACCATCTTGATAATAATCATGCAAGGAAATAATGGCTTTTGAATACTTTAGTGTTTTCCCGGACTGATGAAAAGCCTGTTTTAGTGTATGTATAAACTGTTGATATGAATTAGGTTCCAATTGCTGATGAATTTCATGGATATTTTCTATATGATAAACAATGACAGCAACTTCATAGCCATTTCTAATAGCTTTACTAACCCCTTGCTTTATAGGATCTCTTAAAACAAATTTTGGGGGATAATATTTTAAAGAAGCTGTAGGAAAAAAAACTTTTCCCCAATTTATTAATCCTGCTACTTTTTTCATGTAATAATTCACCATAGCTCCATTCCTCTCAGCAAGTCAACATTACGATTTGTTTAGATCGTTTTTTGTATGTAAGATCCATCATCAGCTGTTATTCTGTATGCTGTTGAAAACGCTGCATTTTTTCGTCTCATTTCCCGCAGTATTTAAAATAGTTTTTAGTATAAAACTACTTTCTATATTTCACGCGATGAGAGAATAACGTTTCCAACTAGCCATAAAAGTTTATTAAAATAATGTTTTCGCTGCATTTTATCTTTTAAAAGCTGTCAAAAATCAATCAACCTTTCGGCACTTTTTTGACAACAAAATAGGCACAGCCAAAATTACAGTATTCATATAAATATTCTGTGAGTGTGCTTATTTTCGTATCAAAGCTTGATTTTTGATTTTGATCTTCAAAAAACCCACGGAGGCGCAGTTGTCCATATCCCCAGTCTCCAACTATGTAGTCATATTTTGTTAAAATATCGCTATATCTATTTTTAAAAGCTTCTTCATTGAAACCATCTTTTCTCTCTTCCACAATTTCATAACAGTGATTATTGATACAAACCACAAGAACACCTCCTTATTTGTTTAATGTTATAGTATGTACTTTTAAAGGCTGTAAACAGACGCTTGATACACATCCATTTTTATCTGCCTGAAGTTTATGCAAATAATAATTTGTCTACACTTTATTATGCATTTTTATGGTGTTTATCTATTGCCTATCCCTTTCATTATAACCTGTGAAAAGGTATTTACATAGGCATGATTATGGAAAAACACGGATTTATTATTCCTTTCCGCCATATTTTTAAAAAGTTGTAAAACTTTTTATTCATTTAAGAAATACACAGGCTTCTTCTAAACGGCTGTAAGACTGGCAGAGTATTGAACAAAAAGAACAAAAGCGCAAGCGCCTTGATCATCGCCGTACAAACTGGCCGATTAACTACGCAACGTCCTGTTGCAACATCGGCACTAGTACTTCCTGTACGTCGGAGCTGGACGCGGACCAAACTACTAAGTTATCCACCACTCTATTTCGTTTATAATTTCCTAGAAAATAAAAAAGGTAGGAATTAGCAAGAGCTATTCCCCACCTTTTTTATTATCCCACTCTTAACGGGCAGTAAAACCCCCACTGATGGAAGGTTCACTTTATGCTTCTTGTGCATGTCCTCCACGCATTTGATTTTTTTTCGCTTCATTTACTTGTTCATCTGCATGGTAAGAAGAACGAACTAGTGGACCTGCTTCACAATGGCTAAATCCTTTGCTTAAAGCAATTTTTTTCAATTCTTTAAATTCATCCGGATGATAGTATTTTTGGACTTTTAAATGCTTTTTCGTTGGTTGCAAATATTGTCCAATTGTCATAATATCTACATTATTTTTTCTTAAATCATCCATTGTAGCAATAATTTCTTCTTTCGTTTCCCCTAGACCAATCATTAAACTTGATTTAGTTGGAATAGATGGATACATCTCTTTTGCTCTTCTTAAAAATTCCAATGATCTCTCATATTTAGCTCTTGCGCGGACTCTTGGAGTCAAGCGTTCCACTGTTTCAATATTATGGTTTAAGATATCTGGCTTTGCATCCATCAGCGTACGCAGGTTTTCCTCTATCCCACCCATATCGGAAGGGAGTACTTCTATACTTGTAAAAGGGCTCTTTCTTCGGATTGCTCGAACTGTTTCAGCAAAAACAGCAGCACCTCCGTCTTTTAAATCATCTCGAGCAACAGCAGTAATTACTGCATGTTTTAAATTCATGCTAAACACAGAATCCGCAACTCTTTCTGGTTCTTGCAAATCCAGTTCTGTCGGCAATCCTGTTTTTACTGCACAGAATCTGCAAGCTCTTGTACAAGTATCTCCAAGAATCATAAATGTAGCTGTTCTTCTTACAGCCCAGCACTCATGAATATTCGGACATTTAGCTTCCTCACATACTGTATGAAGATTTTTTTCTTTCATCATTTTTTTCAAACCTGTATAGTTTTCATTTGTATTCAATTTTATTTTTAACCATTCAGGTTTACGTAAATATTCCTGTTTTTCATCTGACATGAATACCATCTCCTAGCTTCTACAAATTTTTACGTATTTGTATAATGACAGCTGATTAGTAAGATTTCTCATCCTCTATACTATAACACAGCTATATTTTAGAACATGTATAATATACAAAGCATTCTAATCTACACTCTTCTTTGTCACTTTAACATAATGAACTTCTTGCTACAAGTTGAAGGCTTGCATATTTACCATTAATTGATATAAATGAAACATCATTTTTCTCACAAAATAATAGAACAATGCTTTAGAAGGGATGTTTTCATTTTGTATAAAATTATCGTATTTGCATTGTTATTTGTATTAACTGCAACAAATATACCTGCTTATGCTGCAGTTAATACAGAAGACACTATTTACCGAAAAAGAATGGATTTATATAAAAAAATAGAGGGGATTTCTCAGCTTCCATGGTATTATATTGCTGCTGTAGATCAATATGAAAGAAATATCCGTTCAGCAAGAAGAGATCTTCCAAAAGCAACAGGTTTGAGTGGCATTTACTTTTCTAATGAAAAATGGTCTGGGTTTATTAATCCAAATATGGAGGATACAAACCCAGTTACGATTGAACTCTTTGGAGGCTATGGGGTAGATGGAAATGGGGATGGAAAAGCGGATAGTAAAAATGATGAAGATATTCTCTATGCCTTTACAAATTATATTCTCCAGTATGGAGTAGACGAGGAAAATTTTAAAATTGGTTTATGGAATTATTATAAACGAGATAAAACAGTGAGCATTATAATGGGAAAAGCGGCTATATATAAACATTTCGCTAAACTTGGTCTTGATTCCCATGCTTTCCCTGTGCCATTAAGGAGCAACTATAGTTATCGAAGTACATGGGGAGATGCTCGAGGATGGGGAGGAAAAAGAATCCATGAAGGAACAGATATTTTTGCCGACTACAGCGTTCCAGTTAGAGCCACTTCATATGGAATAGTAGAAATGAAAGGTTGGAATAGATATGGAGGATGGCGTATAGGCATTCGAGATATTAATAATAATTACCATTACTTCGCCCACTTAAGCGGCTTTGCTAAAGATTTAAAAGTTGGCAAAATTGTTGAACCGGGCATGTTGATTGGCGGTGTAGGAAGTTCAGGATATGGACCTCCTGGAACATCCGGAAAATTTCCGCCTCATTTACACTACGGACTATATAAAGATAATGGATATACGGAATGGTCGTTTGATCCTTATGCCCATTTAAGGCTATGGGAACGATTAGAAAGAATAAAGTAAACTTCCATCAGTGGGGATTTTTCCTCATCCCCCACTGATGGTTAGTTGCACTTATCGGACCTTTACGGGCAAGTTTCAACACCTAGTTTCCTCGATTTCTCGGCATCTTCAGGTGGGGGTCTTACTGCCCGTTAAGAGTGGGATAAAATCACGCAAATAAGAAAAGCGAATGCGCCTTGATTATTGCCGAACGGACTGAAGAGCTTCTACTAAGATAAAGGAAACACGAAGAGCGTTAGCGATTCGATGTTGATTTATCGTAGAGAGGAGATCTGAAGTACGGTAGGCAATAGGTGCTGAAGCTAGACAATGAAAAGCGAATGCTCCTTAATTATTGCCGAACGGACTGGCCGACTTTTAAAAAGGAGCAATTTACTAGCTTCCTGTATCGGCACAGTTAAATAAAAGGAATTGCTTGTTCATATCTTCAAATAAAGATGATGAACAAACATTCCTTTTTTCCTATTTCCCATCGCTATCTTTTGGCAGCTCTACTGCTGGAGACGTTCCTTTATTGCTTCCATTATAATATTGTGGAACCTCTCCTTCAAAACCTGCCATTGCAATTAAAATATCCTGTTTCACGCTTGTAACTTTTGTTGCAAAGGGAATAATGATTTGTATATCTACGGTAAGCTCTACATATGCCTTAACAACGACATAGTTGATTCCTACATCTTCCATTTTTGTTTTTAAATCTGATTTCACACTCCCCACTACATTAAATTTAATAGGAACATTTGGTCCAAGATTCCCTAATAATGCATTATTAGTAGCTTGACCAATCGGTATGCTGTACACAATTCCTTCTTGGTTTGCGGTTTTTTCTTTATCAAATTGTACATCTGTTAGTAGTGCTGCTTCTGAAATATTCCCTTTTTCCATTTCCAACATATTCTGCTGCACAATATTTACAATTTCCTGTTGTTTTTTGACCATTTGATCCGTATCAAAAACGAAGTTATTTCCATTTATAGTTAAGTTATCATTTTTTTTCAATTCTTCATCTTTTAAGGCATCATTAATTACTAATGATGCCAATTTCTTTGTTTGATGTTCTGCGTAATTCACTAATGTAGGCTTTAGTCCTTTATTAATCAACCACAAACTAAAAAAAGTAGAAAATATAAAAAATAAAGCTGTTATGAAAAAAACTTGTTGAAAAGTTAAAGAACCTTTTCGAGGCATTATTCGACGAAAATAGTATTTTCTCAAACTCATCCCCCCCTTAATGCATTTATATGCAAAAAAAAGGACATGTAGAAGTTGTTATTTATGTATGACTTAAATGATGGCATCACATTCTACTATTACAATGGATAAACTTTCCTTTAAATCTATTTCATAAGGGGTAATTTCTTTTCCATTTTTTTTAATAATCCGGATAATAGGTCTTTCATTTAATCCTTTGTTTTGTCTGCTTACTATCCCTTTTTCTCCGCTGCTTAAAGAAACACTCATTCCATTTGGATATAATATAATTGCTTTTCGAAAAGCTTCGACAATTTTTGCATCATACAGCTTATTAATCCCAGCATATAGTATTTCGAGCGCCTCATGCGGCAGCATCGCTTTCCTATACACTCGATTTGATGTAATGGCATCAAAAACATCAGCAACTGCTATAATTTTTCCAAATAAATGGATTTCATCACCAGTTATTCCTCGAGGATAACCAGAGCCATTTATCCTTTCATGATGCTGATAAGCACAATGCGCAACTAAAAGTGACAAATTGGGGATATCTTTTAACATTCGATAACCTATTTCAGCATGAGTTTTTATTTGCTCGAATTCTTGTTCCGTTAACTTCCCTTGTTTCAGAAGGATGTTCAGTGGAATATTGATTTTTCCTACATCATGCAGTATAGCACCAAGACCTAATACTTCTAATTGTTTGGTAGATAATTTTAACTCTTTTCCTAATGCTAATGAATAAACAGTAACATTTAAACTATGAGAAAATATATAATCATCATATAAAAACACATCTGACATCATCGAAAATAATTCTTGATGATCACGAAGCTCCTCCATAACTTTTGTTATTAACTGTTTAAAGGATGTGGTAGCTTTTTCCATCATAATAAATTTCGAATTATTTACAGCTTCTTTCATGTCGGAGAAATTTTTTTCAATTTTATGCATGGCATCTTTTTTTAATTCATCCGAGATGGATGAAATTGGATAAATATCATCTGTTCTTTTATCTTCAATATATAAATAAGAAATTCCTAGATCCATTAATCGTTTAATCATTTTATTATCAAGCATTACGCCACGATTAATTAAGATTTTTCCTCTTTCATTAAAAATTGGTTTCGCTAATATTACTCCTTCAGTAATATTATTCGTTCCGACTAATCTCATCCATAGCTCCCATTCCATTATAAATATATGTACATTATATCTTAAATAACTGGATTAAAAAGATAATTCTTTATTTTCACAAAACTTTTTAAAACATAATTAAAACCAGACAGAGTGTTTGCAGCGTTTCCATCTGGTTTTCCGCTTTATTATGCCTCTTATCTCCTTTATCTCTCCAAACTTGTTTTAGTTCATTTTTAACAAAGCATCTTTACCGATCATTCCTTTATAAATGCCATAAGATTCCGCTTCAAATGTTACCGATTCTAAGGGTGCATTTAATAATTGTTCTATCGTTTTTACTCCTACTGCTCTTCCAGCAATTATTTTGCGGTCTTTTAATTTTTCATTCAATAAAGAAATATCTAGTGCACCACACATAATGTACCCTTTTTCATTTTTCACAACAAGTAAAGTAGTTTTTGGCAGTTGTACACTTATTGCTATAAAGTGTTGGTTTTCAATTGTAATTGGAAATACTTCAACCACTACAAGCCACTCCTCTCTTTTCCTAACAATATATTCAAAGAGAAGAATGGCCGTGTATTATATTGAATAGTATTGCTTAATTTTTTCTGCTAGAATATTCCGCATAAATTCAGGAAGGAAATATTGCTTTTCTTTCGCCCGATAAATTGCTGGGAAGAAGTTTCCGAAAGTAAACATATCCGGTATAGCCACTGTATATTTTTCATTGGCAGCAAGCTCTTTATCCCGCAAGTAATAGGTAGTTATTTCTCCATGTGTTGCTGATTTAATTCCGTGGGAAATCATTTTTCCTACTAACGTTCCACGAAAGCCGAGTCCTTTTAAATGAAAATGCTCCCACTTATTGTCTTCCATATCCAAAATAATTTCTTTTAATTCTGCTCCAGTTAATGTTACTTTACATGGATTAATTGGGTGAGGGCAGATTGAAAGTAAATCAAAATAGGATACTGGTCCTGCTTGTAAATTATTTAAAATTAACCCTTCATTCAAGATGGCACAATCCGCCTTGCACCATAATTGAATTTCTTTACATAAAAATGCAGCAATCTCTTCTTTAGACCATTTTTCCGATAAGGCTGCTACCTCATCGGAAAGAGCTAATTTTCCTTGCTCGTACAGATTATTTATAAATACAGCTTCTTCTTCTGGAGCTTTCAACTGACTTGTTTCATACAATTCTGCCTTTTTATCCATAATCATTTTGCTGTTTTCATCAACTGTTAAAACAATATGACCTACAAAATAGCCAAATTTCCCAGCAGCTCCTAACAGACAATTATTAATCAGTTTTCCTTGACGAAGAATATGATGTGTATGCGCGCCCAAAATCAAATCAATTTCTGGAAAACGTGCAGCCATTTCTTCATCTTCATTAATTCCTAAATGGGATAAAACAATAATAATATTTGTCTTTTCTTTCAGCTGCAAAAGCTGCTGTTCCAACTCTTCCATGGGATCTGTTAGTTTCCAGCCTAATAAACCATATAAATGGGCAAAATTTGCCGTCAGCCCAATCACTCCGATTTTAGTTCCTGTATTTGTCTTATAAATCTGACTAGGTATTGCCCATTCCGGACGTTTTCCATTTTCCCTGTATAAATTAGCCAAAATAACATCGAAGGAAGCTTCTTTATATAAGGAATCAAGCGCTTCAAAGGCTAATGTAATGCCTTCATTGTTTCCGATTGTCACAGCAGTATAACTTTCTTCTTCTATTAATGTAGTATTGATTTTTCCTTTTGTCGCTTCCGTATATGGATGCCATAAATCTAAATGGTCTCCAATATCAAAAAAATAAACAGGATCTCCAGCCTCTTCATGCCACTGTTTTCTTTCTCGTAGTAGTTCGAAAATTTTCGGCCAATTTTCAAAATGACTATGTAAATCATTTGTATGATAAATATGGATGAATTCCATTCTTTCGCCTTCCTTTTTCGATGATTAATAAAAGTATATGTCGCTCTTTTGCTAATTAGGAATTATACCTTGATGTCAAAATAAATCTAATTGCCTTGAAGCTAAATTAGAATATTCTATTTTTAAAAGATCAATAAGATGCTTTGCATTATCAGCTGCATCTCCACCTGAATTATTATTAAAAAGAATATTAATATTACTACAAACAGTATGTAAATAGTTGATACGATCTGCCCAATCTTCCAGTTCTTTTTGGTTGTATCGATATAAATATCGCACTTCTCTCCAATTGGGATTGTTTTTCTGCTGCCATCCATGAAAATTTCTCCCATGAAAACGAATTAAAACATTATTCTTATTTGAGGGCTCTAATACAATTGGAATCGAGCCTTTTCCAGCCTGCGGCTCATCACAAATACTATGAATCCATTTTTCTTTTTGCATAAATGTTAACGTTTTATCTCGAAACTTTGCTTCAAACCAAGATTGATGGCGGAATTCCAAAGCACATGGAATATCACCCATGATTTCCTTACATTTTCGTAAATAGAGGACATTTGCTTTTGTACAGTCAAACCAAGGTGGAAATTGAAATAATACCATTCCTAATTTATTTGCCTTTTGATATGGTTCAAGGGACGCTTTGAAAAGCGAAAACATATCCTCTATCGTTGCAAACGACGACTCTCCCCTTTGATGCCCCGTCATTCCTTGATATGCTTTTACGATAAATTGAAAACCGGCTGGCGTATCCGCCACCCATTTTTCAACATTTTTGATTGGCTGTATCGCATAAAACGACGCGTCTAATTCAACAATTGGGAAATAGCTTGCATACTCCACTAGTTTATTACGAGATGCTGTGCGCGTTCCATATAAACTGTCATGATCTCCCCAACCGGTTAATCCTATATTAATCATCATATCACCTTTATTGATAAGCTTTTCCCTCTACAAAAAGTAGAGAACAAGGGATTATACCTATAATAATATCAAATTATTTAGTAAGATAATCTTTTTATTTCCAAATATGGTTCCATTTATAATTATCATAACACATTTACCAAAAAGTGAAACTCAAACAGGATGATGGCCATTCATCTACCATTGTTGGTTAGTTGCATTTTACAGGATGTGCAAATACACAAACGTTCCACATATCGTGGTGATTTTATTTGCTCCTCTTAGAAACGGGTTTTCGAAAAAAAATCGCATCCCAAATGGGACACGATTTTTTTAGCATTTATCCAATAGATTCTTCCATCTCGAATTTGATTAATTATGCGTAAAACAGCTTGAAATGATTTATTAGATACGAAATGCACAGTGGTTTGCTTATACTCTACGGATCACTTTTTTGTTTTTTTCCATTTTAAATTATTGATTGAGTGTTATCTGCGATCCAAAAAGGAGTTCGAATGAACGCAAAGTGAGGTAATATCTTAAAGTTTGACTAAATTATTTTCTTATCGAATGTTCTTGTGCGAGCCGTCACAGTTGGGCATCTTTTGTGATAGTCCACAAGTGCAATCATTTAGTCCCTTTCCATTGAGAATTTTATCCATACATTTTTCAACCCTTGACACCCGAGTTTTGGATTGTTTTGGACTCGAAAAATGAAGAATGTATGCTCTTTGCCTTCCCGGCGTCAAGCTTTTAAAAGCAGTTTTCAAGGCAGGGATTTCATTGAATTTATTTTGAAGTTCTTCAGGAATTATGAATTCTTCTGTTTTCTTTTTAAAATTCACTTCCAAACCGGCTTTTTCAACTTCAATGGCTTCATGAATATAGGCTTTCAAGATGGGTTCCATTTCAACTATTTCTTGAACATTGGTGAACCGAATCTGGCGCGCCGCCTGTACATTCTCCGTTTGTTGGATTAAAACCCCATGAGCATCCTGTAACAGGGCACCTTTGTGAAACAGAAGCGCACAATATTCTTTAAATCCGTGTATTAAAACGATGTTTTTTTTCTCAAACGTGTAACAAGGATGCATCCACTTAAATTCTTCGGTCAGCTCACAGTCAAGAACGATATTTCTCAACTTCTCATATTCTCCCTTCCATTTTTTGGCTTCACTTAAAAATTCATCAACCTTAGGATTCATTCTACTATTCGTCATCAAGGAACACCCCTCTTCAATTTTTCGATCAGCTTACAGTCCAGAATGATTATTCTCAATTTCTCCAATTCTTTCTGTCACTGAAGCTTATGTCGCTAATCTGCTCCGATAGTTGAATTAGAAAATAGATCGCCGCTGCAATCATTGGGCTCAAGCGTTTAGAATTTACTTCATCTCTTTCTCTAATATCTTACTAACAAATTTAGTTTTACTATTAATATTAGTTGAACGTTCTTTTGAGGCCTTTGCCATCTCTTTTTTAACTTTGTGTACTCAGCGACCGCCTCTGAATTGGTACGTAAATAATTTCTAAATGCTATATGTTTAGCTAAATCTTCTCTATGATTATCATACACGTATAAATGATGTTCCATCCAGTTTGTATTACTACCATCCCACGGAACTAATTGTGGAAGTTGGTTTAGAATGAGCGAATTCATCAACTCCTTAAATTCCCTTCGGTCAGACATTTACCGTTGACGAATGCCACGTTTTTCTTTCTGCTGCACATTTGACTTTGCCGAAAAAAATAAAAAAATGTAGCGATCGCCACCCTTAATAATCCGAATCCCGATAAATTTAATTTGCTTCGAGAACATTTTTAAAATCAAATCCTAAAACCAAAGCAACCAAAAAAGTGGTTGCTTATACGCTCATAATTATTTCCGCCAAAAAGTTGAACAGTCTTCCTTCTCCAAAATATTAAACTCGATCATTTTCTCAAGTAATGAAAAATCAACCGGACTATCCCACTGGATACGTACCAACTGTTTGGTGTGATCATAGCCAGCCTGTACTATTTCATCAGAAAAATGATTAATCCCTGCCCTTTCTGGGGCAACAGCCAAATGATGTTTGGCTACGCTAAAGCCAATAATAAATGTGCCGTGAACGGTAAACATAGGCTGATTCCACGCAATTTTTGGCATTAAATTTGAAAATTCTTAGTTACCCAAGCCAAAACTTCTTCCGTTCTGGCCCGATGTTGCGGGTTATCAATATGCGCTAAATATTCTGCAAAAACTTCCATGTTGTTCCCTCCTAAAAAAATTTATGTCTTCAGAGAAATTCCTCAAACCCATTCGTTTGTAACTTTTTAACTTCTACAAATAATATACAAACTCCTGCTTCCATAAAACTGCCCTGTTAGTTTAAGTGCAATTCTTCATCATATCGCATAATCAAAATTAATAATGAATTATTACGTGAATTGAAGAAGTTCAAAATGAAGCAAAATGAATTAATTTTAGGGAATCCACGGTTCCGTAAAAATGAAGATGGCATTATCTCCAAAATTATTACGGTCATTATTTAACCCCTTCTATCATTCGTGAGACACTGCAAGATTATTGTAAAAAAGCCGGTGTTGAATATAAAGGCACACATGTTTTCAGACATACACACGCTGTTCTGCTTCTTGAATCAGGTGTAAGCTTGAAATTTGTTTCTGACCGTTTGGGGCAAAACCATTAAAACAACAGCGGATACTTATCTTGATATCACCGAAAAAATAGAAGAAGACGAACTTAAAAAGTTCGCCTCCTACACTAAAAGATAAAATCAAATCGGCATGAAATCGGCACACCGATAATATCACACTTTATAAAAATCTCTCAAACCCTTGATATAAAAAGGTTATTTCTTTTTTATCCAATAGACCCTTCCATCTCGAACTTGATTAGACGGTTCATTTCTACTGCATATTCCATCGGTAATTCTTTTGTAAATGGTTCGATGAATCCCATTACAATCATTTCTGTTGCTTCTTCTTCAGAAATACCTCTACTCATTAAGTAGAACAATTGTTCTTCTGATACCTTAGAAACTTTCGCTTCATGCTCTAATGAGATATTGTCATTTAAAATTTCATTATAAGGAATAGTATCGGAAGTTGATTTATTATCCATAATTAATGTATCGCACTCAATATTTGCGCGTGCTCCATCAGCTTTACGGCCGAAATGGACGATCCCACGGTAAGTTACTTTTCCACCTTGTTTTGAAATAGATTTCGAAACAATGGTAGAAGAAGTATTTGGCGCTAAATGAATCATTTTTGCACCTGCATCCTGATGTTGTCCTTTACCAGCAAGAGCAATGGATAATGTCATTCCTCTTGCGCCTTCCCCTTTTAAAATGACAGCCGGGTACTTCATTGTTAATTTGGATCCGATATTTCCGTCAATCCATTCCATCGTTGCGTTTGCTTCACAAACCGCTCGTTTTGTTACTAGGTTAAACACATTGTTTGCCCAGTTTTGGATCGTTGTATAGCGACAATAAGCATCCTTTTTAATAATAATTTCAACAACTGCACTGTGAAGAGAGTTAGTTGTGTAAACAGGTGCTGTACATCCTTCTACATAGTGAACATGTGCTCCCTCATCAACAATAATTAATGTGCGCTCAAATTGCCCCATATTCTCTGAGTTAATTCGGAAATATGCTTGAAGCGGAGTATCTACTTTGATACCCTTTGGTACATAAATAAAGGATCCACCTGACCATACAGCCGAATTCAAAGCTGCAAATTTATTGTCTGTTGCTGGTATAACAGTTGCCCAATGCTCACGGAAGATATCTTCATTTTCCCTTAAGGCTGAATCTGTATCTTTAAATACAATACCCATTGCCTCTAAATCTTCTTGCATATTATGATAAACAACTTCTGATTCGTATTGTGCAGATACACCAGCCAAGTATTTTTGTTCAGCTTCTGGAATACCTAATTTATCAAATGTTTGTTTAATTTCCTCAGGTACTTCATCCCATGAACGCTCTGTTTTTTCTGATGGTTTTACATAATAAGTAATTTCATCAAAGTTTAAAGAAGCTAGATCTCCACCCCATTGCGGCATTGGCATATTGTAGAAATGCTCAAGCGACTTCAATCGATAATCCAACATCCATTGAGGCTCATCCTTCAATTTAGAAATTTCTTCTACGATTTCTTTCGTTAAACCACGTTTAGAACGAAAAATAGAAACGTCTTTATCCGAAAATCCATACTTATAATCCCCAATATCGGGCATTTTTTTTGCCATTTCTTTTTCCTCCATTCTATGCGCATATTTTTCCCTATATAAACCCGAAATACACTTAATTTATTGAGTTAGTTTCCCTCATTAAACCCTTTTTCCATAGCTTTCCAAGCTAATGTTGCGCACTTAATTCTTGCTGGAAATTTACAAACACCTTGAAGTGCCTCTATATCTCCTAAATCTATATCATCACTGTATTCTTTTCCTTGCATCATTTCCGAAAAGACTTTAGAAAGTTTAAATGCTTCCTCTACCGATTTCCCTTTAATTGCCTGTGTCATCATGGAAGCAGAAGACATACTAATGGAACAGCCTTCACCTTCAAACTTTGCGTCTTTTACAATTCCATCTTCTACCTGCAATGTTAGCAAGATGCGATCACCACATGTTGGATTATTCATATTAACAGTCAGACTGCCTTCCAAAACCCCTTTATTTCTAGGGTTTTTATAATGATCCATGATAACACTTCTATAAAGTGTATCTAAATTATTAAAAGACATCGCTAAAATACTCCTTTGTTTTACTAATTCCTTCAACAAGCATATCAATTTCGTCTTCAGAATTATAGAGGTAAAAACTTGCTCTGGCTGTGGCAGACACTTTAAGCCATTTCATTAACGGCTGTGCACAATGATGTCCTGCACGAACCGCAATTCCTTCTGCATCTAAAACAGTGGCAACATCGTGCGGGTGTACATCCTCTATATTAAACGTGATCACACCTGCACGATTTTGTGCATTATTAGGACCATAGATCGTTAAGCCGTTTATTATCGACATTTTTTCTAATGCATAGGCAGCAAGCTTATGTTCATGTTCTATGATATTATCTAAACCAACTTCTTGGAGAAAATCAATTGCAGCACCTAAACCAATTGCCCCTGCAATAATCGGTGTTCCTCCTTCGAATTTCCAAGGAAGTTCTTTCCAAGTAGATTCATATAATCCAACAAAGTCAATCATTTCTCCACCGAACTCAATAGGATCCATTTTTTCTAATAGATGTTTTTTTCCATATAATACCCCAATTCCAGTCGGTCCACACATTTTATGACCTGAAAAACCAAGAAAATCGCAATCAATGTCTTGGACATCAATTTTCATATGTGGAGCCCCTTGAGCTGCATCAACAACTAATACTGCTCCGTGCTTATGTGCAATAGCAGCTATTTCTTTGACTGGGTTTATAACACCTAATACATTGGAAACACAAGTAACAGATACAAGTTTAGTTGCGCTTGTAATGGTTTCCTCAACGTCTGTTAAAGCTAATGTTCCATCATTTTGTAACGGAAAATACTTTAAAGTGGCTCCTGTTTTCTTCGCCACTTGCTGCCAAGGGATAATATTGCTATGGTGTTCCATTGGAGTGATGATGATTTCGTCTCCCTCTTTCAGGTTTGCCATAGCATAACTTTGCGCAACCGTATTTAAAGCCGTTGTTGTTCCTCTTGTAAAAATGATTTCCTCTACTGACTTGGCATTAATAAAATTCTTTACTTTATCTCTTGCACCTTCGTATCCGTCTGTTGCTTTCGTTCCTAATGTATGAACACCGCGGTGAACGTTTGAATTATACTCTCGATAGTATTTATCTATAGCCTCGATAACTTGAATCGGCTTTTGAGATGTTGCAGCACTATCAAGATAAACCAATGGATGGCCATTAACTTCTTGATTTAATATTGGGAAGCATTGACGGATATCTTGGATATTCATTATTTTACTTTCCTTTCAATTATTTCAACAAGTTGTTTTTTTACTCCTTCGATCGGAAGCTGTTCAACAACTGGCGCCAAGAATCCATGGATAACTAATCTCTCAGCTTCTTGTTTAGGAATTCCACGACTCATTAAATAATACAGCTGCAATGGGTCAACTCTCCCTACAGATGCAGCATGGCCTGCTGTAACATCATCTTCATCAATTAGCAAGATTGGATTTGCATCTCCTCTTGCTTTTTCACTTAGCATTAATACACGAGATTCTTGTTCAGCATTTGATTTTGCTGCACCGTGTTCAATCTTTCCAATTCCGTTAAAGATGGATGATGCACTATCTTTCATTACACCATGCTTTAGAATATACCCTTCGGAGTTTTTCCCAAAATGAACAACTTTAGTTGTAAAGTTTTGTTTTTGTTCTCCACGGCCGACTACAACCGATTTCGTATCACCAAATGATCCATCGCCGATTAAATTCGTAGTATTTTCAGAAATAGTATTTCCATCATTCATAAAGCCTAATGCCCATTCTATTTTTGCATCCCGATTTGCAATCCCACGGCGGTTTACATATGTTGTAATTCCTTTAGCCAAATTGTCAACTGCACCATATTGAACTTTTGCATTTGCATTTGCAACCACTTCGGTAACAATATTAAAGACAGCATTTTCCGGCTCCACTGTTGATACATAGTTTTCAACATAAACAACAGAACTATTATCTTCTGCAACTACTAATACGTGATTAAACAAATTAGCCTCTTTGTCATCATGCAGGAAAATTGCTTGAATTGGTTCTTCTAATTCAACATTTTTCGGAACATATAAGAATACTCCGCCATTTAGCAATGCAGCATGAAGAGCCGTCAAACGGTGCTCATCAGCTTTTACAGCGTCTTTCATAAAATACTTTTGCAAAAGATCACTATACTCTCTTGCAGCTGTAAAAATATCCGTAAAAACAACACCTTTTTCTTTTAACTCATTAGACACAGCCAAAAAAGTTGGTCGATTATTCCGTTGAATATAAAGTGTTTTATTTTTTTCTAAGTCAATAAGTGCTTTTACCTCATCTGGCAAGTCATTTACATTCGTAAAATCTTCGCTGCTTACTATATGTTTATTAATTTGTGTTAAATTCCAATTTGTTATTTTTGTTTTATCAGGTCTTGGCATTGGCAGCGTTTCAGCACTTTCTAACGCTTGTACACGCAGTTCCGCCAACCAAGCTGGTTCACCCATATCCTTGGAAAAGGATGCTATATATTCCTTGTCAAATGGCAATTTAATATCAGTTGTCATGTCGATCCCCCTAACTCTTACGCTTCTTGTTCAACTGTTTCGTCTTCAATGCCAAGCTCTTGCTTAATCCAATCGTAACCTTCTGATTCTAAGCGTTGAGCAAGTTCTGGACCTCCGGATTTTACAATCTTACCTTGCATCATAACATGAACAAAATCAGGTGTAATATAATTCAGCAATCTTTGGTAATGCGTGATAATTAAGCAGCCGAAGTCTTCTCCACGCATTTTGTTAATGCCTTTTGAAACAACTTTTAGTGCATCTATATCCAACCCAGAATCAATTTCATCTAAGATAGCAAATTTTGGTTCTATCATCATTAACTGAAGGATTTCATTTCGTTTTTTCTCTCCGCCTGAGAAGCCTTCATTTAAATACCTTTGTGCCATATCAGGATCCATTTCAAGGTATTCCATGTTGCTGTCCATTTTACGAATGAATTTCATTAATGAAATTTCATTGCCTTCTTCAAGACGGCTGTTTATTGCAGAACGCAAAAAGTCGGCGTTTGTTACACCACTAATTTCACTTGGATATTGCATAGCAAGGAAAAGACCTGCGCGAGCACGCTCATCCACTTCCATTTCTAGTACATCTTCATCATCTAGAAATACAGAACCACTTGTTACTTCATATTTTGGATGACCCATAATAGCAGAAGAAAGGGTAGATTTCCCAGTTCCGTTAGGACCCATGATTGCGTGGATTTCCCCTCCCTTAATTTCAAGGTTAAGACCTTTAACAATTTCCTTTTCTTCGATTGCTACATGTAAATCATTAATAACTAATTTAGATTGACCCATTATTTATATACCCCCATAATAAAAGAAGTTTAGTTCTTCGTATTGTTAAAACTTCATTATCAATTTATTCTCATTATTATATTATAACAAATAAAAACTCATCGCAACCTATAGGAACACACTTTAAGATTTCAGACTTATATATAAAAGATAATTATCTTATAGAACGTAGACAAAGTATTATTTGCAGAAACTGCAGGCAGATCGAAAACGATTGTATTTCGAGGCGTGAATCCTTGGGAGGAGCAGAGTTACTCGTATTGGGTAATGAGGTCGAACAACGGAGAAATCATCGTTTTAACAGCCTAAAAGATAATAATCTTATATTACCTTATTTTTTATCTATTTTTTTATTTTTATTGATTTGTTCGCAAAACTTTCGAAATTAACTGAAAATTCTCATTGTTTTTTCTTTTCATGGCAGAAATCTACCTTATTATATATCTGAATGTAGACAAAGTATTCTTGCTCTAACTTAAGAAGAACCAGATTAAATCCTGGTTCTTCCGTGTAGACAAAGTATAACACTGAAGATTTTTTAAGACTTGTCGAAATGTCAGCTAGCTTTCAGGGAAACGAACAAAAAGCAAGATTTTACAACGCCTGATAAGCAACTGCTGCTTAGTGTTTCAAAGAGTTCAACTCTGTGACTGCTTCTTGTACCAATGTAACAGCTTGACTCATGACGGCACCACCGCCAAAAGCTGCTGTAACTCCTATAGTTTCCATTATTTCCTCTTCAGAAGCTCCTTGATCCAGACAACCTTTCACATGATAAATTATGCAATATTCATCTTGCGAGTATAAACTGATTCCCAATGCAATTAACTGTTTTTGCTTTTTAGTCAACGTTCCTTCCTCAAAACAAATTTCAGTAAATGTATGAAAAGCCTCGGTCAGTTTAGGCATTTTCTGTGTAAAAGACCCTAAACCCTGTTTATAATGTTGTAAAGCATTTTCTACTGTATGACCTGTTTGAGCATCCAACTTTTTTCACTCCTCTTATCCTTATGCAACACCTCTTTATTATTCATTATTCCCCTGTATTCTATTCTTTAATTAAACGAAAAAAGAAACCTGTTTCGTTAACAGATTTCCTTTTTAGGATTATTTAGATACTGGCAGCACGGCGCCTTTGTATTCTTTCGAAATAAAATCTTGAATTTCTTTAGATTGCAATACTTCTACTAATGTTTTAATTGATTCTTTCTTTTCATCTTCTTTTCGCACTACAATAATGTTGGCATATGGAGATTCGCTGCCTTCAATTTCGATTGAATCTTTTACAGGATTTAGTCCAGCATCCAATGCAAAGTTTGCATTGATTACTACAGCATCTCCTTCATTATTATTATAAATTTGCGGTAATAAGGATGGCTCATAATCAGGTTTAAATTTAACATTTTTTGGATTTCCAACAATATCTTTTACTGTTGCATTTACTTTATTGATGCCGTCTTTTAATTTAATAAGTCCGCCTTTTTCCAATAAAGAAAGGATTCGCCCTTGTTCTGAAACAGAATTACTGAAAATAATAGTAGCGCCTTTTGGCAACTCATCTAAGCTTTTATATTTTTTAGAAAAAACAGCCATTGGTTCAATATGAATAGCTCCAACATTTACAAAATCATACCCGTTTTCTTTAATTTGCTGCTCTAAATATGGAATATGCTGAAAATAGTTTGCATCTAATTCTTTAGATTCTAATGATTTATTTGGCAATATATAATCTTGAAATGTTTGAATCTCTAAATCAATGCCTTTTTCCGCTAAAATTGGTTTTGCTTTTTCTAATATTTCAGCATGCGGTACATTCGATGCACCAACGACTAATTTTTTACTGTCTCCGTTAGAACCTTCTTTTGAAGTTCCGCATGCTGCTAGAGCAAACACAAAAGTAATTGCTAGTATTAAGGATAATATCTTTTTCATTTTTTTCTGCTCCTTTACCTTTTGTCTAATTTAGTTGTTATATAATCTCCAATAAATTGGATAATAAATACGATAATAAGAATAATAATGGTTGCCATTAATGTGACGTCTGCCCGGTTTCTTTGAAACCCTTCTAAGTAGGCCAAGTTCCCTAATCCGCCAGCTCCTATAACTCCTGCCATTGCAGTGGATCCAACTAAAGCAATAGTGGTTACCGTAATCCCTGAAACTAGTGCTGGCATGGATTCAGGTAATAACACTTTGAAAATAATGGTAAATGGTTTTGCCCCCATTGATTTTGCTGCTTCCACAACCCCTTTGTCCACTTCTCTTAATCCTATTTCCACAAGTCTTGCATAAAAAGGAGCTGCTCCTATTATGAGGGCAGGCAGCGCTGCTTCTGCACCTATCATGCTTCCAACTAATAATTTTGTAAATGGAATTAATAGAACTATTAATATAATGAATGGAATAGAACGAAAAACGTTCACCACTGCACTAATAATCTTATTTAAGAAAGAGTTGCTCCACATATTGCCTTTTGCTGTCAAAAACAAGGTAATTCCTAATACTATTCCTAAAATAAATGTAACTACTACAGAGAAGGCTGTCATATATAGTGTTTCTTGTGTTGCCAGCCACATCTTGTCCCAATCTACATTTGGAAAAAAACGTGTTATCATAGCTGTATCACCTCCACGCTAATTTCTTGTGACTGTAGAAATTGAAGGGCTTTTTCCGTTTCCGCTTTTTCCCCGTCGATATGGATGTATAAAGTGCCATACGATCCATTTTGCGTTGAACTGATTTTCCCCTGAATAATATTTACCGATATTGGAAAGGAACGAATTAATTTCGTTATTACAGGTTGTTCTGCATTTTCACCAACAAATCCTAAAACAACGATTTTTCCTGAAGTATATTGAGCAGCGATATGTTCGATCGTATCTTTTGCTTCATTTGGTTCGATTACCTGCTGCACAAATCGTTTTGTTATCTCTTGCTGCGGTTTCTTAAATACATCTATTACAGGTCCCGTTTCGACCACTTTTCCGCTTTCCATTACTGCAACACGATGGCATATTTTTCGAATAACATGCATTTCATGCGTGATCAGTACAATCGTTAAACCTAGACGCTTGTTAATATCTACTAAAAGATCAAGTATTGCATCTGTTGTTTGAGGATCAAGGGCAGAGGTTGCTTCATCACATAGAAGTACTTTCGGTTCATTAGCAAGTGCTCTCGCTATTCCAACTCTTTGTTTTTGACCTCCACTTAACTGGGAAGGATAGGCATGTTCCCTTCCTTCCAGCCCCACAAGCTTTATTAATTCAGCTACTTTTTTTTCCCTCATTGCTTTTTTAACTCCAGCTATTTCAAGGGGGAAGCTGATATTTTGTTCAACCGTTCTAGACCAAAGCAAGTTAAAATGCTGAAAAATCATGCTGATTTCTTGGCGAGCTTTTCTGAGTTTGCTTCCTTTTATTTTCGATACCTCATAACCTGCAACCGTTATACTTCCTTCATTCGGTATCTCAAGGCCATTCAGCATTCTGATTAAGGTACTTTTTCCTGCTCCACTATAGCCGATTACTCCAAATATTTCTCCTTGTTCAATCGTTAAATTTACATTATCGACTGCAACAATTTTTCTTTTTTTTGAAGCAAAAACTTTGTTTGCATTATTTATGTTAATCAATTTTCTTCACCTGCTTTTTGTTCAATGATTCTATTAGTAACAATCCACCTTGATTTTATTATTCTCCTATATCTTTTGGAGAGATAATAAGATTCATACTTATTTTAAGTACAAAAAAACCTTTCTGCATCGCATGAGCAGAAAGGCTGAATAATATTCGGAACCTTCCTCTCATCTATCAAAGCATCTGCTTTGTGTGAATTGGCACCATGTCAGTATAAAACTAACGGTTGCCGGGTTTCATCGGGCACATCCCTCCACCTCTCTTGATAAGAGCAACTATTTTAAATTTATGGATAAATAAGTCGTTATTGTTGATAGACGTAATGTAACATGGCTATCAACGAGGTGTCAATGCTTAATATTATATTTTTAATATAATATTTTTTCTGAATTTTTCGTTAATTTTGTCAGATTTTTTGACGTAGTATCTTTCTGTAGGAATGTATATTTTTATGTAGAATTTGACCGTTTCAAGCTGTTTTTTTAGTTGTTCTCTAAATCAGCGGCTTTTTTCTCATCAATCCCTAATAAAGAATCGTCTCCTTCTGATGGGGACATCTGTTTCTTACTTTGTAATGATTATTCAACTTTTTTAATAGAAAGATGCAAAAAAGCCCTCATTTCTATGAAAGGGGCTAAATATGCTAGTAAAAACCTTTTCTCATTTAAATAACTTCGTTTATATATTTACTAAATATAGCAGGGATTCCAACTTCAATAATTTCCGTAAAGTAGAGTGAACAATTATTTTTTTTTCGCTGATTACGTTGCGTAGCAGGGTTTTCCCAAGTAAAATGGATCGCAGGCAATTTTCGCTTCCTTCCAAAACGATATCAGATTTTGGTGGATCCTTTGTTAATAGAAAAAATTGAATATCTTTTAATTCAATATAATATTCCTCTGTGTCACATGTTATTTTGATTATGAATGTTTCATCTTTTATCAGAGGTTTTACAACATTGCTTTTGTTTAAATTATCTAATAAATCTATTACAACTTGCCGCATCCTTTTCCCTACTTTCTAACTTTGCTCCTTTATTTACCCTTTTAAAAAAATCTCTACTAAATCCAGGTGCAGCCATGGCAAACATATTAAGGCTTCTATCTAATATGCAGAAAGTCTCTTCTAAAATTGTTTTCCCCTAAATTATGTATTCTTTTCTTCTTATTAAAACCCTTTCTGTTTACAAAAACCTCCTAATTTTTCATTCGTCAATTATTTCCCGAGAAATGTCATAATAGTTCTAACTTTGTCGATTTTTTTCTATTATTCATTTTCTATCTATTACCCTCTTAAATAATAAAGAAGATATAAGCACTTATATTCATAATTTATATAAACAAAAAAAAGGGTTCCATTTGTCAAGATTCCAAAATCAACAACTTATGTTATTCATCTCAGAAAATTTATAAGGGAACCCTTAATCATATTTATCCCACACTTAACGGGCAGTAAAAACCCCACCTCAAGTTGCTGAGAAATCGAGGAAGCTAGATTGGGGATAACTGCCCGTAAAGATCCGATAAGTTCAATAACCATCAGTGGGGGATGAACCCCAATGTTATCAAGCTAAACTTCAAAAAAAGGAAAATTAGCAACTGAATAGGAAGTAAGGATTTTCGTTCTGTTCTCCGAGGCTTACCGCTCGCTTTCCACGGGGCGAGCGCCGAGT